>JABBBA010000177.1:2707-3862 GCA_018607685.1 K189A clade bacterium
CTTCCGGAGTATGTCGAGTTTCTGGTCACCAGCCTCTCTCGCACTCATTAAATCGCTGGTGAGCGTTGCCTTGTTTGGCATCTGGTTTTGGTTAGCGGGGAAACCGATTTTTCAGCAAGAACCAGAGACCATCGTCTACCTGATGGTGTCCGGGATAATTGGTATTGCGGTTGGCGACACTGCCCTGTTCATTGCGCTTTATCGAATGGGTGAGCGTCAGACTTTACTGGTTGCCGAAACGGCGGCGCCGGTTTTTATCCTTTTCGGTGCCTTTATTTTTCTTGCCGAACAAGTCACTCTGGTTCAATTATTCGGGGTCGCCCTGGTCATTTTCGGCGTGGACTGGGTCATAGGCCTGCGAGGAGGCAGGGGGCACTTCGATGCAATAGGTGTGTTTTGGGCACTGCTCGCGGCGATTTGCCAGTGCTTCGGCGTACTTGTGTCTCGGCTCTTTCTTGTCGAGACGAATATCAGCGCAGAGGAAACCGCATTCTGGCGGATAGCCGGTGCCTGTATGGCGTTGCCTTTGTGGCTGTTTTTCAGGAAACAATCATTGCGTCCCGCACTGCCTGTGAACCTTCGTATCGTTTCCAGATTACTGGTCGGAATTTTACTGGGAACTTTTTTCGGCATTCTGTTTCTGCAGATGTCGATCGCGCTATTGCCTGCGGCACTCGCGCAAACGCTAATCGCCACCAGCATTCTGTTTGCTGTTATTTTTGCCGCACTACGAAGGGAATCGGTAACTGTCCATCAATGGGTCGGCGTTGTAATCGCTATTGCCGGCATTGCGGTGATTTCAATGGCTTAAAAGGCAAGAATCACTCAGACGCTTTCGCGCTTTAACTATTGCCACGCACAACGTTAGTCAACCCCAAGAATCACCCGCGCACCAGTCGGCTCATCATTAATCTCAGATTTACAGATCAACAATCTCTCACTGGCAATGCCTTTCCCATGCAGCATTCGTTTGACCTGCTTTGCACGCTCATCCGCAAGCTCTATCAACATGGGCCTGTGGGAGGCACCCTGGGTTGCCACCTCACTCGAACCCGGTTCTGTCTCCTCCTCGGATCTCGATGCTTCAATACCTTGCATCGCCTCTTCCGGCACATCAGCAATCGTCGATGCCTCGCCGCAAATGGCTAGATGAAT
>JABBBA010000265.1 GCA_018607685.1 K189A clade bacterium
AACACCCGCTGAATATCCCTTTCCGGATAGCCGAGGCAGACATTTACACCCGGGCCCAGCAACCGGAGATTGCACTGGATCTTTTAAAGGAAGCCCTGGAGGTATCACCCAACAACTACCCACTATCATCCGCGTATGCACAGACCTTTATCGCAGCACGAAAACCCCATTCGGCCCTGGAAGTATTAATACCGATAAGTGTGGATCGTCCTAACGATGAGTATATCTGGTACCTACTGGCAGAGGCCTACGGACTCGCCAACAATATCCCCGGGGTGCATGAATCACGCGCAGAGTATTTCGTGCTAAACGGCAACTACGATCAAGCAATCAAACAGCTGGGATACGCATTACCCCTGGTACGACAAAACTTCCAAAAAACCGCGCGCATTAAACAAAGACTGGAGGATATCTGGTTGATGAAAGACGGGGCTTAAACCGGCTCAAAGCACTTCCACTAGGACCCTGCCTCCATCCTTGGTTTCAAATCTTCGAAAGTCGCCATCACAAATTCAACAAACTTCCTGATCCTGGGTTGGGACCGCAGCCGGGGATGGTAGAGCAGCCATAGCTCAGACATAGGATCACTCTGCGTGTCACTGACTCTGGTCAACCTCGCGTCTCCTTCTGCCATATAACAGGGGATCTGCGTAACGCCCCGGCCCGATGCTACCAGCTCCATTGCCACGTCGATTGAGTTCGTGCGAACCACCTTTCTGAATTTTTTAACCATGCCGGGGTTAGGTATCAGGTCAGTTACGTGTGTGCTGATCAGTTCGACCTCCTCCAGATGAACAAATTGTTCCGCAATCTGATTGCTGGCATAAAACGCCATCGTAGGACGAGCAACCAATCGACCGATGAGACGATCAGGAGGTCTGGTGGTAAATCGGATAGCGATATCAGACTCCATCAAATCAAGATCTTCGGCAGCGTTGGTGATACTGATATCAAGCACAATATCCGGGAACTGGTCCTGAAATCTCGCAAGCTCGGGCGCAAGCAGAAGACCAATGCCCTGGGTCATCGTAATACGAATCTCCCCGATCAGTTCCTGATCACGGCCAAAGACACTTCGCTCAAGATTATGTACCTCACCCTCAATCATCTCAGCGGCACTGACGGCTTCCAGTCCCGCGGTCGTCAACGCCAGATCGCGGCCAACTTTCTCAACAAGCCTCACACCAAGCTCCGTTTCCAACTGGTCTATGCGTCTTGAAACCGTCGTTCTGTTAACGCCTAGCACCTCGGCTGCGAGAGGTAAGGTCCGGTGATGAGACAAGGCGAGCAGGTATTGGAGATCATTCCAATCCATAAAACTTCCATTTTTGCACGTTATTTTCCACATTAGAGACTATTCGTGCATTTTTGCCAACTTTTGTGCGCAGTCTGAGCTGATACCGGGGCGCCAGCACAGTAACGTTTCAATTCCATTAACGAGAGAAGGAAAAGCAATGAAGCGAGCCAATTCATTCGCCTTTACACTAGCAGCTACGACCCTGATCCTGTCAGGTTTCGCCGCTGCACAGGAAAAAGAACCCCAAATCTGTGCTGATGCAGCCTTTGAGGTCATCGGTGAAACCCGATATGCGCTACTCAGCGCAAGACAGCTTTCACCAGGCCGGGAAAGGTATAGGTTGAAACTGGAAGCAGTACAAAGTGGTGCTGAAGTTATTTGCAAGATCAGGCGAGGTCAAATCACCACCCTGCAGATTGACCTGCCTGAGACTGCAGAGGGCTTAGTAACAACAAGTTAAGATTTCCTGTTAAAAAGTCCCTTGTGGCCTGCGGTCATCCCCTCGATCGCAGGCTTTTTTTTAGTTTCTTATTCGGATTTCCCCACTAGCCTGAAAGTCGACCATACGCTGAAGCGGAACCAGCGCTTTTTGCCTGAGCTTTTCATCAATCAGGATTTCATTGCTCCCATCATTGAGGGATGACTCAAGGTTCTCCAGCACATTCATGCCCATCCAGGGACAATGTGCGCAGCTTCGGCAGGTGGCTCCACTGCCTGCGGTTGGCGCTTCAATAAATATCTTATCGGGTGCGAGAGCGCGCATCTTGTGAAAAATACCCTTGTCCGTTGCGACAATAAACTTCTCATTCGGCAGTTCCTGGGAAGCGCGAATGATTTGTGAGGTCGAGCCCACCACATCGGCCAGGTCGACCACCGAGGGTGGTGATTCCGGATGCACCAGTACCGCAGCATCAGGATAGACGTGCATCAGCTCCTGAAGACCTTTCGCCTTGAACTCTTCATGCACAATACAACTGCCGTTCCACAGCACCATATCGGCGCCGGTCTCCTTGTTGATATACGAGCCAAGATACTTGTCCGGCGCCCAGATGATTGGTTTACCCTCGTCCATCAGATGCTCGACAACCTCAAGCGCAATACTGGACGTCACGACCCAATCGGCACGTGCTTTCACGGCAGCTGACGTATTGGCATATACAACAACGGTATGGTCGGAGTGGTCGTCACAGAAAGCAGAAAATTCTTCAATGGGACAACCCAGGTCAAGTGAACAGGTTGCCTCAAGGGTCGGCATCAGGACTCTTTTTTCCGGTGATAGAATCTTGGCGGTCTCGCCCATGAACTTAACACCGGCGACTACCAGCGTATCAGCGTCGCACGCCGCACCAAACCGCGCCATTTCAAGCGAATCTGAAACACAGCCACCGGTTTCTTCCGCCAGTTCCTGTATAGCATCGTCGGTATAGTAATGAGCAACGATCGCAGCGTTTTCGCGCTTAAGCAGCGCTTTGATTCGATCCTTGTAGGCATGAACTTCACCATCACTCAGCAGGTGGCTTTGATGAAGTGGTACGTCAAATGCAATGTTGGACATCAGTCTTATCGTTATCTGAGATAAATAGGGAAGCTATTATAGCGTAGCCAAAGCCGGTAAAGTCACCGCTGCTTAAAACAGAGCTGCATAACGTTCATTCCATGGCACGCACCGCACTGCTGATACAGGAGACACCGACACTCGAGGATGGTAACTATCTCAGGTTCGCCCATGAACTGGTTAAGTCAGGCCATACCGTGGACATACTCTTTATCGATTCCCTGAGATTGCTTGCTGGCCAGGTTACGGCTAATGCTTTCTCCTGGCGCCCGGACCTGCAGCCCGGTTCATCATTCCCGATGAGCACTGCACTTAAAATCGATCACGAACTTGTCTGGATTCTTGGCCTGGGTGATCGAGGGAATTTCCTTGATAAATACCAGCTGCTCTACTCACTGCCGGAAAGCTGCAAGATCATCAACTCACTTGATGCCATTATGCATCTCAAGAGCAAATATTATCTTGCCAGCCAGGGCGATCAGTTCCCAAGCCCGGAAACCTACGCCTCGAACTCAGCCGAAGAGCTGATCGATATTGTTCAGGGCAACGAAGGAAAATGGATCGTCAAACCACCTGCGGGAAGCCTTGGCAGGGATGTCTACCTCACCCACGCCAGTGACAGCCAACTGGGCGACATTATTCAGAACCTCTGCGGCGTAGATAACAGCAGATATACGATGCTCCAACGGTACATCCCCGAAATCGAACAGGGCGAGAAACGCGTTTTGCTTGCCGGTGGCAGGGTAATAGGCCAGTACCTTCGCCTCCCCCTGCTTGATCACCGCACCAATATCACTGCTGGCGCAAAAATAGAGCCCTGTAGCCTCACGGACGCAGAACACGCCTATTGCACCGGATTAGCCCACCAGATCCTTTTAAAAGGTGCCTGGTTTGCCGGGGTGGATCTTGTTTACCCCTGGCTTATCGAGGTGAATGTGATTAATCCCGGCGGAATAACCACCATTGATGAGCTGACCGGTTGCGACCTGAGCGCAAAGGTGG
>JABBBA010000281.1 GCA_018607685.1 K189A clade bacterium
TACTCGACGAGGCTACTTCTGCACTGGACATCAAGACAGAAAGGGAAATTCAGGCCGCCCTGGAAGAAGTTGCCAGGAACCGAACGACCCTCGTCATAGCACACAGACTGTCGACCATCGTCAATGCAGACGAAATACTGGTACTCTCTGCAGGAGAAATCATCGAGCGGGGCTCCCACGTCGCGCTGGTTCAAGCCGACGGCACTTACGCAGAGATGTGGCGTAGACAAAAAGAAGCCGCCGACGAAATTGAGAAAATTCAGGAAATTTTCACCGGCGATGAACTAAGATCGCTCCAAATAGAAACCGACAAATTGTCAGAATAAATCATTAACGCCTGGAAGGAATATCATGACCGATCAATTGCAACTACAGTCTCTTGTTACAAAAGAGGGAACACTCGAATTGTCGCTTGCGACGATACCTGTACCCAAACCCGCTGATGATGAAGTGCTGGTTCGTGTAGAAGCATCGCCAATCAATCCATCCGACCTGGGTTTGCTGTTCGGCATGGCTGACATGACAACGGCGTCTGCATCTGGAACCCCGGACTCCCCTGTTGTTACCGCAACCATTCCTGAGGGCCTACAGAAAATCGTCGCCGCACGGGCTGGTCAATCACTGCCGGTAGGTAACGAAGGTGGCGGTGTTGTCGTAGAGGCAGGTGCCAGTGAAGAAGCCCAGGCACTTCTCGGCAAGACGGTCGGTATCCTCGGTGGTGCAATGTACACACAATATCGTGTCGTTAAGGCCAAGCAGTGTCTAATGATGCACGACGGCGTCACATCAGCAGAAAGCGCATCCTGCTTTGTTAACCCATTGACTGCGCTTGGCATGGTTGAAACCATGAAAGCCGAAGGGTTTACTGCGCTATGTCATACCGCCGCTGCTTCAAACCTTGGCCAGATGCTCCAAAAAATCTGCCTGAAAGATGGTGTCGATCTCGTCAATGTTGTTCGTAAACAGGAACAGGTGGACCTGCTAAAAGGTATCGGTGCCAAGTATGTCTGTAATTCCAGTTCAGACTCTTTTATGGAGGACCTCACTGATGCGTTCTCCGCAACCGGCGCGTACATCGCCTTTGATGCAACCGGTGGTGGCAAACTGGCAGGTCAACTACTGACTGCCATGGAAGCTGCTGCCATGCGAGCAGGTGGTGATTACAATCGCTATGGATCGGATCAGTTTAAGCAGGTTTACATCTATGGTGGTCTGGATCGATCCCCTACGACACTAAGCAGGAACTTCGGGTTTTCCTGGAACCTCGGTGGATGGTTGCTGACACCTTTCCTTCAGAAAGTTGGTTTCGAAGAAGCTGAGAAACTGAGACAGCGTGTCGCCGATGAAATCAAGACAACTTTCGCCAGCCACTACACGCAGGAAGTTTCACTGGCAGAAGCGCTGTCCCTGGACGCGATCAGCGTTTATGGGCAACAGTCCACCGGCGAAAAATTCCTGATAAACCCTAACAAGTAGCCAATCGTTCCGGTTATCACCTAATCCCGGACCGGCCAGACACATCAGGATAATGGCCAATACCATCACAGCGATGGCATTGGTCGCCTGGATCTTCCGTTACTTTCCTTTCCACACGGGTGGACGTTTTTCAATAAATGCCATGGGACCTTCCTTGTAGTCTTCGGTGCCGACCACGGCCTGGAATCCTTTGCCACTGGCACGCCATAACGCGTCGTCGTCATCCATCAATGCTCTTGCGGCAACATTGCGACTGGCCTGGACCGCTAACGGTGCGTTAGCCATGATTCGATCTGCCAATTTTTTGGCTTCATCAAGTACTTTTTCCGGCGATACAACCTTGTTGACCATGCCCAGTTCAAATGCACGCTGAGCGGGAAGCGGGTCACCCGTCATGATCAGTTCCATCGCTGTGGCCATGCCAAGCACCCTGGGCAACCGGAACAGACCGCCGGCTGCGGCAACCAGTGAACGCTTGACCTCAGGAAGCCCAAAAACGGTTTCCGTCGACGCAACAATCAGATCGCAGGACAGCGAAATTTCACATCCACCCGCTACAGCTGTTCCCGTAATCGCCGCGATAAGTGGTTTTGTTCTTTCCCGTCGGGTGATACCACCGAAACCACCCTTCATGGTCGACAGGGCGGCGCCGTTACCTGCCGCAATTTCTTTAAGATCTGCGCCGGCACAGAAAACGGTACCCTCGGCCTTAAGAATCCCGACCCATAGCTCAGGGTCATTCTCGAACTCATCGAGGCAGCTTTCCATGGTTTGCGCCATCTCGCCATTGATCGCATTTCGGGCCTCGGGACGATTCAGGGTAATGATCGCAAGGTGCCCTTCTTTCTCTATCTCTACAGCCATAACCTCATACTTCCTATCTAATTTAAAATTCTCTACTGCTCGCTTTCCCACCAGGGGTAAAAGTCGGGCATCTCAGAGGCCTTTGAAGTGAACGCTGGATCCCGCTTTTCAAGAAACGATTGAACGCCTTCCTTGCCATCACCAAGACTGCTGTAATACATAGACAGTGAATCAACGTCGTGTGCTGCCCGGGGGGTTGGCATAGCAGAATTTCGGTACATCATTTGCCTGGCCAACGCGATCGCGACAGGAGACCGATTCTCAACAAATTTCAGTGCCAGCGCCCTTGCCGCTGGCAGAAGTTCCTCCGGCGCGTGCAGCGAACGAGCCAGGCCGGCTTCCACGACCTGACTAGCGCTTAGAATATCAGCACTATAAACCCATTCAAGCGCCGTCTGCATGCCAACGATTCGAGGCAGAAACCAGGTTGAGCAAGCTTCAGGGGTCACACCAATTTTCCCAAACACAAATCCAATACGGGCTTTTTCAGACACCATACGAATATCCATCCCCAGGGTCATCGTTGCTCCTATCCCGACTGCGGCACCATTAATGGCACCAATGACAGGCTTCTTACACTCGAAAATCGCCAGACTAACCCTGCCGCCTGTATCTCGAACGCCCGTTACGATGTCTTCATCGTTGTAACGGTTTTTCACGTCATCCAGACTTGGCTTTATCGATTCATCAAGCCCAAATACATTCCCGCCAGCAGACAAATCCATACCTGCACAAAAAGCCTTACCCGCTCCGGTGACAATAATGCAACCCACATCATCGTCGTCGCTGGCTGCATTAAAAACGTCAACCAGTTCTCCCGCCATCTCTACCGTGAAGGAGTTCATCGCCTCGGGTCTGTTGAGAGTAATCGTCAGGATTCGCGATTCCAGCTCTGTCGCAAGCGTTTCATAAGTCATGGGTTTGTAATTCCTGTTTGAGAGGGTCGTATTTCGGAGATTGTTTTTACAAGCTGGCCAGTGTGATTTCCATCATTTCGCCAAAATTGGTTTCTCTTTGTTCAGCGCTTAAACGCTCATCTTTCGTAATGTGATCACTGACCGTCATCACACCAAGGGCAGCGCGGCCCTGCTCTGCTGCAATCCGGTACAACGCTGCAGCTTCCATCTCTACCGCGACAATTCTTAATCGACTGGCAATATCGTAGATCTCATCGCTGAGATGATAAAAGGTATCCGAGGTAAACACGTTTGCGACGGTAAAGTTAACATCCCGAGCTTCGGCTGCCTCAACCCAGCTTTTCAATAACTTGTAGTCTGCGATCGCCGCATAGTCGTGACCATTGAATCGCAGTCTATTCATGTTGGAGTCAGTGGACGCCCCCATCGCAACAACCAGGTCGCCCAGGTTCACATCCGGGTGAATTGACCCGCAACTGCCCATTCGAATCATTCGCTGAACGTCGAAAAACTGGAATAACTCCGTCGCATAGATAGACATACTGGGCATGCCCATACCACTGGACATAACAGACAGACGTTCACCTTTGTAGGTA
>JABBBA010000284.1:0-1055 GCA_018607685.1 K189A clade bacterium
CCACCAGCACTGTTACTCCGGATAATCGTCTGGCCAAATTCTTCAGGGTTTCTTAGCCGACCTTGAGCTTGTATTGAATACTCAAACTGTTGATTCGCTGGTACCGGGCTTGCACCCAGTTTTCCAGCGGCAACAATCACATTCTGTTCTCTTAACCTGCTTTGGACATCGGTCACGGTTATACCAAGTGATGACATCTTGTCCGGCCGCAGCCATATACGCATTGCGTAAGTCTTTTCACCCATGACGACGGCTTCAGCAACACCGGGAATTCGACCTAGCGGCTCCGTAAGATAATTCGTCGCATAGTTACTCAGGAACAGGTCATCGATCGACTCCGTGGTCGAGTAAAGCGTCAGCCCCAGCAGCATACTGCTGGACTGCTTTTTCACCGACACTCCTTGCCGCTTAACTTCCTCCGGCAACGAGGCTTCGGCCAGGGAGACACGATTTTGCACATTTACCTGTGCCTGGTCTGAGTCAGTACCCACCTCGAAATAGACAGTGATGATACCTGAGCCATTGTTCGATGCGGTCGACTCGATATACATCATATCTTCGACACCATTGAGCCGTTCTTCTATGAGCCGGAGCACTGACTCTTCAACGACCTGCGCACTGGCGCCAGGATAATTTGCGGTAACCTGAACCTGGGGTGGTGTTATCTCCGGATACATATTAATAGGCAATGCACCCATTGAAATCAGCCCGCCAAGGGTAATGACAATTGAAATAACAAAAGCAAACTTGGGTCGTTGTATAAATATTCGACTAAACATATCGCTATTCGCTAGTTGGGCAGTTCGGTGATTGTTCCGGTGACTGGATCAATCGCCTTCAATATCGGCTCGACCTCCACACCTGGACGCACTTTCTGAAGACCTTCAATAATGACCTGCTCACCCGCCTCGACCCCTGACTCAACGACCCACATAGCGTTCATTCGACGCCCAAGTTGCACAACTTTTGCTATGACCTTTTTCTCATCATTGACGACCAGAACAAACTTGCCCTGTTGGTTCTCCTGAACAGCAACCTGGGGCACTAGCGCCAGC
>JABBBA010000284.1:1065-3850 GCA_018607685.1 K189A clade bacterium
GCGCCAGCGACGTTTTGTCCTGAGTTTCGATCATTAGTGTAACGAACAGGCCCGGCACCAGACCGCCACTAGCATTTGGAAATTCGGCCCTAAGTGCCACTGTCCCAGTGCTTTCATCTATTCGTGTATCAGCAAAATTCACAACACCTTCACCCTCAAATGTTGTGTTGTTAGGCAAGCGCAATGTCAGGTCAAGTTCGTCTCTCACCTCATCCGGCAATTGAAGGAAATTAAGGTATCGTCCTTCCTCTAACTGGAAATTGACATACATTGGATCAACCGAAATGAGTGTTGCCAGAGATTCACTTTGAGGGGTGACAAGATTACCGACGTTAAACTTAACTTTGCCAATATTGCCCGTAAAGGGTGCAGTGATTTTGGTGTACTCCAGGTTCAATCTGGCGATTTCGACATTGGCCTCCGCTGCGCGAACAGCAGCCTCTGCCTGCGATGAGTTGGTGAGAAGTTGGTCCAGGTCCGAGGCAGAAATAAATCCGGTTTTCGAAAGCTCCTCACCCCTCTGCAGATTACGAAGCGCATTGGCTGCCCCCACAGTCTGACTCTTCAAGGTAGCCTCCGCTTCAGCGAGTGAGGCGGCGTATTGATCTGGATCGATTTGAAACAACACCTGTCCCTTGTTAACTACACCCCCTTCAGTAAAGCTGCGCGAAACAAGCTCACCTTCAACTCTGGCTCTGATCTCTACAGACTGATTCGACTCCGTTCGGGCGACAAACTCGAGATACTGGCCCACGTCCTCGGTCTGAACCTGGAATACAGAGACAGCTGGGTTTTCAACAACGGGTTGATCTTTACTGTCACCGCATCCTGACAATAGTAAAATTGAAGCCAGGGTCAGTAATACCTTGCTGTTAGTTTGTTTCGGCCAGTCCATGGTATCCCCAGCTTTCTGCAAGCTTTTCCAATGAGAGTTGAGTTTGTGTTGGTTTTAATAGACTCGAGTCTACGGAATCGCACATACATTGCCAGCACTCCATTCCCCTAAAAAAAAGAGAGAGCACAACGGCTAACAGTCAATTCAGTTATGCGTTCACGCGTCCATCAAACACAATGTCTGGATGAACCTCTCCCATTGAAAAAAACAGATGCCGTACAACAGGAACGAAGGTATCCTGCAGTCCGTTTCCAAATCCCAGCCAAGGGGCCGAGAGCTATGAGCCAGCAAATAGATCAATTCTTAAGTCATCAGGATATCCCAGGCGTTGTTGCATTGGGAACGACGGCCTCCGATACGATTTATGAAGGTGCCTTCGGTGTGACTAACACCGGTACTGGAGACACAATAAACATCGACACGCCTCATGCGATCATGTCGATGACAAAACCCATCACGTCCTTCGCCATTATGCAGCTGGTAGAGAGCGGCAGGATTGATCTGGATTCACCTGCAGCCGACTACAAACCGAGCTATCGCGAAATGACAGTGCTGGACCAGGTTGCCCTGACTGACGGGTCTTATACCACCACACCACTTGATCGTGATTTTACGATCCGGCAACTCCTTACCCATACAGCCGGATTCGGTTACACGTTCTGTAACGAAACCCTGTTTGGCCTTCGACCTGAATCCGAAAAAACCGATTTCCCACTGCTACACCAACCCGGCGAAAGGTGGACCTACAGCGTTGCGACCAGACTACTGGGAGAAATTGTTGCTGAGGTGACGGGCAAAGATCTTGGCGCTGCACTGAAAGAAATGATCTTCGATCCACTTGATATGGGCAACACCGATTTCGAACCCAGGGAAGACCAGGTCTACCCACACAATATGACCGACGATGGCTGGACCCCTGCGAAACAGTTTCCCGGTATGCCATTAGGCGACGGCGGCCTGATCTCGACAGCGAAAGACTATGCCAAATTCTTACGCTGTCTACTGCAGAACGGTAAACCGCTTCTAAACGAAGCAACGTTTCAATCCATGGTAACGAATCAAATTGGTGACCTGACAATACAGATCCAGCCAGCCGCGAATAAATCGTGGACCTATCCGTTTCCAAGAGGTGCTGGAATAGACAAATGGGGGCTGGGATTCCAGATTCACGTGGCGCCGGACCAGGGTATGAGAAGTCCAGGCAGTTACAGTTGGTGCGGCCTCATGAACACCTATTTCTGGGGCGATCCTGTGAAAAGAGTGGGGGGTATTGTGCTGATGCAGACCCTCCCTCTATATAACGAGCCCTGTCTGGATACCCTGGACGGGTTTGAACGTCGTTTCTATGAACTTGTCGGTTAGCGTAGGTGCTCTACCCAGAAACGTGTCCCACCGGCGACACCGATAGGCATCAATATCAGGTTCAGCACAGGCACTGTTAACAGCAAATAGGCGGGTAAACCGAACATCAGTGCATCAAGCCGCCCGCTACCTAATCGTGACTTCAACTCGCTAAAAGAGACATCGTTGTTGTCAGCCGCGTAGTCCGCGTACTGGATACACATCATCCACGACCCAAATAGAACCCAAAGAAACGGCGCAACTATGTTAACGACCGGAATAATGGTGATCAGCAGCAAACCCATCAACCTGGGCAGTATGTAAAGCAGCTTCCGCAACTCCCGCCCAAGAGACCGTGGCAGGATTAACCATGGGGAAACAGCAGATTGAGGGGCAGTACCGGTCAGCGCCTGTTCAACTTTTATGGCCAGGATGGCGTTGAAGGGCGATGCAATAATATTCGCCACAAACGTAAAAACAAAAAGAATCAGGACCAATAGTACGATCAGCGCGATGCCCCAGACCAGCCAGTAAAGAGCAACCATCCAG
>JABBBA010000239.1 GCA_018607685.1 K189A clade bacterium
GCTAGGAGGAATGTGTGCTGGCTGGTGTCACTAACCGCTCCAAAGCGGAAGTTATACCAGGGGAGCGGGAAAACGCTGCTATCGACCCGAAGGGGTCAAAAGGAAGTAATCACTAGTCTCTAACCACACTTAAAGATAGCCATATCAATCTATTTTGGGAGCTTCCAGCATAGAATAGGTATTCGTCCGAATTTGATTGAGCTCACCCATCACCACCACCCCATAATAACCCAAAGCGATAGGCGCCAATGGCACAGCTTAGTTCCTGGTTGGCGGGGTGGCTGCGTTTGGTTTTTTGAAAGTACACTACAGATAGTCTTGAGCTAAGAGTCATTTTTGACAAGAAAAAACAGTCGCAGAACGAACAGCTAATCAACATAGGAGAAAAACGTGGCCATTGAAAAAATCGTGAACTACAAATGCACACCCGCAGAACTTTGGGACATCGTCGGTACACCTGACAGAGTTGATTGGGTGCCGGGTATGACTGAATGCGAGTTCGATGGAGAGGTTCGTACCGTTGACTTGCCTGGTGCAGGCACGATCAAAGAGCGTATCTTAAGCCGCGATGAAGCGACCATGACCATGAGCTATAGCTGTATTGAGTCGCCTACGCCATTGGAGAAACATTTAGCGCGCATGTCGATTGAGGCGGATGGTGATGGATGTAAGTTTACTTGGACCACAGAAATTCTGCCGTTGACTTTCGAGCCATTTATCGAGAAGAGTGTCGATGGTGCGATCGAACAGATACGCAGCATGGTTGAATCTTGAACATTTTATAGCGACGGCAATCTTAGGCAGGACGAGAGCCAACCCTAAACCAGCATCCTACAACTAGCCGGTTGGCGTATGCTGTCTAATCAGAAAGTCTGTCCAGTGCTCAACCCCAGCTTTCTTAGGCTAATAGATCAGTGGCAGTCAGACATTAACTATTCTCGGCTGAAAAGCTGCTATCCCTAATTTTTATCTCAAACATGCCGATGAAGATGCTTTTGTATTCGTGGCAAAACACGCTTTATAACTCCTATTCTCGTGCCCTGACCAAAGGTCCGCTGTTGGCCGAAATCTATGATGGCGCCAAGATGATTATGTCTGCTCGCTGCTCTGAAGCGGAAGTTAGCGGGGAGGAGCTGTAAATCGTCGCGACGACCCAAAGGAGACGTCGGGGAAGGCCAGGTTTCCACGTCCGAGTGCAAAGCCAGGCAGTTGACTGACCTTAACTGCTTGTTGTGCGGCTACCTCTGAGTTTCTAGCAACCAGGGGTTCGACACTAATGTACTATTAAATTAGTGAATGTCACTCTCTCTTAAAGTTTACCCTGGCCCCATTTATGAGAAATAGCAGGCTCAGACATTATGCGGTGGTATTGATGACGGTTGTTACTTGTCGGCAGCGGACACCATCAAATCGATAGCAGCGCCGTACTCCGGACTAAAGACCATTCTCTGCTTGTTAAAGGCTATATTACCGCCAGATGAGCCGATGATTCGTTGTGTAGTTACTCTGTATCCATACCATTGGTCCTGGTCTAGAAAGCCGAGCTTTTCATGAGTCCATGCACCTTCTATCGCCCTTAAGAACTGCATGATCAACAGATCAAAACGGTTCCGATCAGAAATTTCGAGCGCTTCGTAGTCCCGCATACCCTTTTGGTAGATGTCGTTAAGTTGCGCGTCCCTTACTATCTGACCTATCCATGCATCTGCTGACTCAGCGATACGAGTTGCGGCTAACATTTGATTTGAGCGCTTATTTTCTTTGATTTGCATAGCTAAATAAAACATCGTTGCTACAACAACAGTAGCCCCAAAAACTTCACCAACTGCACCTACCGCTTCCCAATTCATAATCTACCTCCTCATCATAAAATCAGATATTACAATAGCTTTGATTTCGTCCGCTACCGGCCGTTAGCTACTAGGCGAGCGAGATCGAGGTTTTCGCTTACTGCTCCAAAGCAGCATTTGAGGAAGATGGGCCCCCTAGGACACTGCCCTTATCCAGGCACGTAGTTCCTGGACGAACAACTCCGGCTGCTCGAAAGCGGCGAAATGACCTCCCTTATCCAGTTCGTTCCAGTATTGGATATTGGTATATCTTTTTTCGGCCCATGACCTGGGTGTCCTGACAATTTCTTTCGGGTAGCTGCTAACACCGGTGGGTAGTTTGACGGTGTTGTCCGCGCCACCACCGAAGGCCTGATTGAAGCTCTCCCAATAGAGTCTTGCCGATGAGGCGGAAGAGTTGGTCAGCCAGTAGAGCATAATGTTGTCGATGATTTCGTCGCGGCTCAGGACGTTTTCCGGATGGCCGTTGCAATCTGTCCACTGGAAAAACTTTTCGAGAATCCAGGCGGATTGTCCAACGGGGGAATCCGCCAGCCCATAACCGAGCGTTTGTGGACGGGTGCTCTGCTGTTTCGAGTAACCTGAGTCCCAATCCTGATAGAACTTCGCGCCCGTCAGGGCGATTTTGTCTGCTGCATCAGGGTTCTCCCTGGCGGCTTTTGTTGCCCCGGCGTTTGGCATGTTGACATGTATACCTGCGCACCGCCCTTTGTTCTGGAGGCCGATGGCGGTTGTTACCGCGGAACCCCAGTCGCCGCCCTGGGCGTGGTACGTCTGGTATCCAAGACGGTCCATCAGTTCGTCCCAGACTTCAGCAATTTTTGGGACACCCCAGCCCGTAGTCGTGGGTTTTCCTGAAAAGCCATAGCCGGGTAAAGAGGGGCAGACAACATGGAACGCGTCTTCAGGGGAGCCGCCATGCCTGGTGGGTTCTGCAAGTGGCTCAATGACTTTGTGAAACTCAACAACAGAGCCCGGCCAGCCATGCGTCATGATGATGGGAGTCGCATTCTCATGGCTGCTCTTTACGTGGATAAAGTGAATATCGACTTCATCAATGGTCGTTTTGTACTGGGGAAATTTATTCAGGCGATCCTGTGTGTCGTACCAGTTGTAGTCGCTGGCCCAGTATTCACAAAACTCCCGGTGGTATTTGATGGGTACGCCCTGGGTCCAGTCATCAACCGTTTCTGAATCCGGCCACCTGGATCGACCTAGCCGATCCTGCAGGTCGTCAATCTCAGCGGTTGGAATATCCAGTGTGAAGGTTCTGATGTCGCTCATTGAGATTCCTGTGTCGGCGTGGTTGAGCAGCCATAGTAGCGAAAAACAGAAGCATTGTCGGCGGTGTTAAGGGTAATCGGTGAGTGCTACAGTACGCAAAATGCTGATGGGAAATTGACGATGAACAAGGTCGAAGGGTTACATCACCTGGCGATATGCACGGGCGATATGAAGGCCCAGATAGATTACTTCACAGACAAGCTGGGTATGGAGCTTCAGGCTCTCTACTGGATGCACGGTGTGGAAAACACGTTCCATGCCTTCCTGCGACTGAACGATGAAAGCTCCATCGCGTTCGTCCACAATCCCGAAATTCCGAAGATTGAATCGAAGCTGGGTTCCACGCATTCCGGAGATGCAGGATCTAACAGCGCTCCTGGGACCATGCAGCACCTCGCGCTAAAGGTGAAAAATAATGATGAGTTGCTCACGATGCGCGATCGACTCCGTTCGAAAGGTGTGCCTGTGATGGGCCCGATTGAGCACGGAATGTGTCGGTCAATTTACTTTGCCGGTCTGGAGAATATGACGCTTGAGTTTTCCTGCTCTTCCGAACCTATCGACAACCAGCTCTGGGTCGACCCTGAAGTCGTTGACCTGTTGGGTATCAGTGATGAAGAACTCGCGAGTTACCGAAACCCGGCGTCGTACATTGATGAAGCCGGTGGTGTTCCGCAACCAGGTGCCGATTCGCCTGGCCCCCATATGAATT
>JABBBA010000161.1 GCA_018607685.1 K189A clade bacterium
GTGCCAACTCGATTTTTGGTGGCGATAAACTGCTGACAACGGCGAACCCTGAGCAGGACGTCGACCAGGAGCTACTAGGCGACCTCGGCATCTCAACCTACACCATCTGATGGTGCATTATTTCGAAGACGTTCCTCTGGGATACCACTCAGAAGTCGGACGATGGCAACTGTCGACAGAGGAAGTGGTTACCTTCGCAAAACAGTGGGACCCACAGCCTTTTCATATAGACGAGGTTGCCGCAGAAGCGTCCGTTTTTGGCGGCCTGGTCGCATCTTCCCTACATATTTTTGCGATCTGCACCCGTCTGTTTTTCGATCACGAAGATCAAATTCAAACGATGGCCATGCTGGGTAAGGATAAGATCCGTTTAAGCCAGCCGGCACGGGCAACTGATCTCCTGGTCTACACGACGACCTGTACCGAGCATAAATCATCAGCATCGAAACCCGACCGAGGCATTATCACTCTGGCAGACACCGTTACCCGTGAAGATGGCGAAGTTGTCATGACCCAGGAAGTGACCCTGATGGTGAAAACGCGCCCGAGCTCTGCAGATAAGCCAATATAAAGCTGTAAGTCCCCTTCCCTTCCGAATATTGCTGCGCGTAAAGTTGTGCGAGAATCTTCTACATTCCAACACCAGGGGGAAATACCGGAATGGCGATAACACGAGTTAACCACACAGGCATCAGCGTCAGCGACATGGACAAGTCGCTAACTTTCTACAGGGATCTTCTTGAACTTGAGGTCATCTTTGATTCAGACGTCCCCGAGAACGAACGCCTGAGCAGTGTTGTTGGCATGGCGAATGCCAAAGGCAGGGTCGTCTGGCTACGGGCAGGCGATACGATGATCGAGCTCTGGCAGTGGCACAATCCTATTGGAAGGCCTCTGGCATCTGACTACAACCCTTCCGACAAGGGCGTCACGCACTTCGCATTGCAAACCGACAACGTTGACGAGCTATACCGCAAGGTGACAGAAGCCGGTTACCACGCCAACATAACGCCTCAGGATCTGGGTTTGCATAAGACCACCTACATCAAGGGGCCGGATGAAGAAATTATCGAGATTCTTGAAGACCGGGCCACCGATGAGTGGCTCAAAGAGCTAACGGAAGCATCCATGGTCGCCCGGGCTAAGGGGGCAGAATAAATCACCCATCCAAATCTGCATTCCCGCTAACAATTGTTGCGGGAAAGATTGCCCGCGAACGACTCTCCGCACAGGGCTGGCAACCCGAATTGTTTAACGCGATGGTCGGCGCTTCCGGCGGCGCAAAACTATTGGGCCTGGGTCATCTTGACCGTTTTCTTTTCGGCGACTTTCTGCAACGCAGCAATCATCCGATGGAGCTGTACGGCTCATCGATTGGCAGTTGGCGCCATGCAGCACTCGCATCACCTGACCCGGCGCGGGCAATTACAATTCTGCAGGACCGGTACCTGAATCAATCCTGGGACGAAAACGAAACACGCAGCCCCACAGAAGTTGTCGATGAACTGTGTGAATGGGTGATGGACGGCATCCTGACGCCGGGAACCGCCACTCATATTTGCCAGCACCCTCGTTTCACCACACACATCGTAACGGCGCGCGGTCGCGGCCTGAACAGCAGCGGCAGGCGCAGCGCGGTCGCACTGGGTATGGCCATCGCCGCCATCTCGAACAGCCTCAACCGGAATTTCCTGGCGCAGGGTTTTCAGCGCGCGGTGTTCAGCTCAGGCGCAAGTACAGGATTTCAATTCAGGGACTTCGACACCGTCCACGTGCCTTTGTCTGAAAAAAACCTGCGTAGCGCTTTGTTAGCCAGTGGCTCTATACCGTTTCTGATGTCCGGTCATCGTGATATTCATGACGCGCCCCAGGGCCACTATTGGGATGGCGGCATCATCGACTACCACTTTGATTTCGACAATTGCGCAGGCGACGGGTTGGTGTTGTACCCGCACTTTACAGACTCCATCACAAAAGGCTGGTTCGACAAAGCACTACGCTGGAGGAGAATACGCCCCGAAGTACTGGATCGTCTGGTACTGATCGCACCTTCAACATCATATGTAGATTCCTTGCCATATCAGAAAATTCCAGACCGCGGTGATTTTCAACGCTTCGAACAAACCGAAAGATTGCGGTACTGGAATCAGACCATTGAACAAAGCAAATTGTTAGCCGAGGCTTTCTCTGAAACGCTGAATGACCCGAATCCACTCGCCCGTTTGACCACAGGAGCATAATTCGCAGAACTGTCCGGTTGTGCGAGGATTGGTACTAACGCATGATGCATTTTTGCTATTAATTATTGATGGAGTAAACGTTGGATACTGGGAAATTAGGTGTTTGGTATTTCTTTGATGGGCTTACCTCTTCTGAAGCGGCGAAAACTGCACAAAGAATAGAGTCACTGGGTTTCGGGACCCTCTGGGTTCCTGAAACCGTAGGCAAAAGCCCCGTGGTGATGGCGTCCTGGCTCCTGGGGAACACCGAGAAGCTGAATATTGCGACCGGCATCATGAACATCTATCACCGGGAACCCGGCGTCACCATGGCGGCGCAAAAGTCGCTGGCGGAACAATCCGACGGTCGTTTTCTGCTGGGACTTGGCGTCTCACACAAACCCCTGGTCGAAGGCGTGCGCGGTCTCGAATACGGCCCGCCGGTCGCGACGATGCGACGTTATCTGGAAGGCATGGCCGCCGCACCTTACACCAGCATTGAACCTGCTGAACCTGCAGAGACTGTGATTGCCGCACTCGGTCCAAAAATGCTGGAACTTGCAGCCACCGCCTGTAATGGCGCACACCCCTATTTTTCCTCGCCCGAACATACAAGGTTTGCCCGGGAGATCATGGGACCAGATGCCAAGTTATGTGTAGAGCAGAAGGTTGTCCTTGAAAGCAATCCGGACAAAGCACGCGAGCTTGCCCGAACCGTCGCAAAAATTTACCAGGGCTTGCCCAACTACAGAAATAACTGGCTCCGAATGGGGCTGACTGAAGATGATATCAACGATTTAAGTGACCGGTTCATCGATACCACCTTCGCCTGGGGCACTGCGGATGCGATCAAATCGCGAATACAGGAACATATGGATGCCGGCGCAACCCATGTCTGTTTACAACCGGTAAACCCCAACGGGCAGTTTGGTGACTTGCACTGGGAATGCCTTGAGGCACTTGCCAGTTAGTCCTTGCAACCACTTAGTCGCTTGAGAAATAGCGGGTCCTGAAAGTCCGCTATTGCTCGGTCAATTTCCTCAGGCGCATTCATCACAAAAGGACCGTACTGTGCCACGGGCTCGTTGATAGGCCTGCCGCTCAACACCAATAGCTCTGCTCCTGACGAGTTGGCCCTCAGTTGCAATGTACTTCCCCTGGTGTAGATGCCTAGTTGCTGTGATTCCAAGACTTCCGTTGCACCGTTGTAGGCGTAGACCATCGCAGGGTTTTCCATATTGAAATCCAGCTCGACGGTTTCACCGGCAGACAGTTTCAGGTCAACCACAATCGGCTGAGTGGATATTTCCGGAAGCGGGCCTTGCAGCACCTGTTGATTTATTGTCACGCGGCCTGCGATGACCCGGGCGACCCCGCCGCCACCGAGACATAGCTGCGTCACTTCAGCATTGGCGATATCCAGGTACGCTGCTGGCTTCATTTTTTCAGAGGCCGGTAAATTCAACCATATTTGAAAACCGTGCAGTAATCCTTGTTCCTGCTCCGGCATTTCAGAGTGAAGCACCCCGGCGCCCGCTGTCATCCACTGAAGGTCACCGGGACCTATCACTCCCTCGTTGCCCATATGATCGCGGTGCCGCATACGCCCGGCTTTCATGTAGGTA
>JABBBA010000224.1 GCA_018607685.1 K189A clade bacterium
TTACATGAGGAACATGTTCTAGTCAAGTTAAGGCCCCTAATAGAAAGCCTAAGTAGTATATATGCTTCTTTTTAGATGCCTTTAAGGGTCGCTAGAGCCACATAAGCGACAGATATGGTTTTCTTCTTTTTTATGAAAACAGCGTTCAGCACTCCGATAGAAAGACCTTTTCGGAAAGAGACGTATGCCGAGAAGAAGGAGATAAAGATGCCTCTCGAAGTGTGTCAGCTAACCAGGCCGAAGAGGTTGTTGAAGCAGATCAAAGCGAGTCCACTGCGCGACCTCGCCAACACACTGACCTCATGGCTAGGAGTCACAATAAGCATGTGGCGCTTCCAAAAATCCAACAAAATAACTGAGGGGTTCGATAAGATGATGGAGATGCTCAGTAGAAGAGCATATGGATTTAGATACTTTGAAAATTATCGACTGAGGGTGTTAACTCATTGCGGTTGGGCGGGCCGGGCAGGCGCGCCGAGCGCACCGACACGGTAATTTTCAATCCCCGTGTCTTGGGAAAAACATCGTGCGAACCCAGCCAGCGAAGGTGTTGTTCTTTAATACGTAGTGCTCGATTTCCTGGGTAGTTCTTTCCAACTGGCCGGGGTCTTTGAAGATTTCGCTTCTCATCACCAGTTTTCGGTCGGGATCCAGAGGCTTGATGACCTTCGCGGGGTTACCGGCTGCGATGACATTCTCAGGAATGTCTGAGGCAACAACACTGCCTGCACCAATCACACTGTTCTTTCCAATCGTGACACCTTTGCAGACCGTCGCACCATCTCCAATCCAGACGTTCTCTTCGAGGGTCACAGGGCGGGTTACACCGACTACCTCGGTCCGGTCGTAAACGTCATGCCAGTCTGCATCGGTAATGTAGGCGCCGGCTGCAAACATGCAGTTGTCTCCGATAGAGATATTGCTGGCGGAGTCGAAGCGGCAGCCGGGGCAGACCAGCACATTGTCTCCCAGGTAGATATGTCCCTGGTGGTCACCGAAGGTCCACGTAGAAAACGATATTTTGCGGTGGCTATCGGTCACCATATGAACGTTGTCGCCAACATTGATGTGATGTCCGTGTACGTTGACATTCCATGGTTTCATCAACATGGGGTTGCCGCCAAAGGATTCAAAACCAGGTGCGATGAAATGGTGGATATACCATTTCTCGAATCGTCTTATCAGGTCTTTAACCCACAATGGTCGGTGATCGTGAATCATAAGTAAGCAGGCTTGGCCGTTCGAATGAGGCTGAGTGTAACAAATACTCTTCGTCCTACCGAAACGCTGTTTCACAGTACCGTCGATTAGCGTATCTTTTCATCTCCATTTTGATAGTGACTGGAAAATAGTGGACGCATTGGAAGCCATTCAAACCCGGAACTCTGCCGCGCGCCTTACCGGCTCGGTCGAACCGGGTCATCTTGAGCAAATACTGAAAGCGGGATTTCGCGCGCCGGATCATGCGTTGCTCCGGCCCTGGCGAATTCTTGTGATCGAAGGAGAAGCGCGCGAGAGGCTGGGTGCTTTGTTCGCTCAGGCGAAACTAACCCATGATCCGCACCTTGCGACTGAAATGCTCGCGAAACTCAAGAGCAAACCACTTCGTGCGCCTCTTGTTTTGGTGGTCGCTGCACGGATTACAGAACATCCTAAAGTGCCGGAAATAGAACAGATACTTTCAGCGGGCGCCATGGCGCAGAACCTGATGCTCGCAGCACATGCCCTTGGATATGGTTCCATGTGGCGAACAGGCTCGATGACCTATGACCAGATTGTCGCAGAGGGACTTGGTCTGGAGCCTAATGAAAAAATGATTGGGTTTCTTTATATAGGCGAAGTTGAAGGAAACCAGAAGGCCCTGCCGGAACATGACCCTGAACAGTTTGTGACACGCTGGTAGATAGGCAAACCCTTGGTTAATAAATCAGAAGTGCTGGCGGGGAAGTGGCAACTCCTGCGAATAGAGATTTCGGAACATGATGAGTCCGGAGAGATTAAAGGCTTTGATGGCTACAGTCGCTTCTGGTGCAAGGAAGCTGTGCTTGGAGCCTATTGGGTAGCCGAAATAGTAGACGATACAAAGGTGAAGCTTCACCTGACTGAGGATATTGAGCTTGAGGGCTTTAAAGAGGCGTTGTCCTTTGAGCCTGATGGTGAGTTTAAGCGAGACCTTCTGTCTAGATGTAACTGGGAAGAAGTCGTTCGACAATTGTTTCCGGAAGAACCGGAACGACAGTTGTCACTTTTTGAAGGAGAGGATAATGAGTAAGACAAACAGGTCCAGAAATGCGCTGCGTATTCAGGACCGCCTTATTGATGAGCTTATCGGTATCTGTCGAGGCGTGATCGCCGATAGTGTTATCGATGAACGTGAAGCAATATTTATTGGGCAATGGATTGAGAACCATCGTGAGGTCGCCGATAAGTGGCCGGTAAACGTTGTGTATGCGCGTGTAACGGAAATGTTGCGTGATGGTATCCTGACGAGCGAAGAGAAAGCAGAACTTCTGTCGACGCTTCGGGACCTGACCGGAGAGGGGTCTCCGCTTCAGGAACCTAACCAGTCCACGACGCTACCGCTGACCAGGCCCGAGCCGGAAGTGGATTTTACGGACAAGGTGTTTAGCCTGACGGGGAAGTTTGTTTTCGGCTCGACCCTTGATTGTGAAGAAACGATCGTTGAAATGGGCGGAATTATCGTACCTGCGCCAACACAAAAAACCGATTATCTGGTCATTGGTGAGTTTTGTAGCCCTGACTGGGTCCACACGACCTTTGGGCGCTCAATAGAGCGCGCTATAGAACTTCAGGAGCAGGGTCAGGACCTGAAAATCATATCTGAGCGTCATTGGGTAGATTCGCTTGCAGCAAGGTAGGATTTTCTCGCTCGCATCCGTATAATGGTTATTCCACCTTGGTCCTCCCGCAATAAATAGTGGTGAACTCCGCCAGGCCCGGAAGGGAGCAACGGTAGCGATGAATTTATGTGCCGGGATGTGGCTAAGGTGGTCTTTAATTTTCTTCCGTGTGCACGGCTAGCATCAGGTCAGCTTCAGGCACCAGTTCCCCAGCGTCATCCAGATACCGAACAACCTTGGCGATAACTCGATCCTCTCGATCGAAAAATCTTGATTCGAGCAATTCGTGCTCATCCCTGAAGAACTGGTCTTTGATGATCGAATCGAATTCTTTTGGCGATACGCAGCGAAATTCTGACATTTGCAGTTGGTTTAGCTATACAGGTAATCTCACACATGATGCGGGGTGCCAGATCAAGATGCAAAAAATCGAGGGCCCAATGTGGATCAACGGATGAGAATGAGTTGACGGATATGAATGGCGCTCGGTCATCATAAAGGTTTGATGAAGGCCTAATATCCATCGGTTATCATGGTGTCATGAAAAAAGATTTGAACATTGCAGTGATCGTACCCTGTTACAACGAAGAGGTGACGATCGGGGGCGTTATTGACGGTTTCAAATCTATTGTGGAAGGAATCACCGTCTATGTTTACGACAATGCATCAACCGACGATACCGTTAGCGTTGCAAAAGCTCACGGGGCTGTTGTTCGAACAGAACAAGCACGCGGCAAAGGAAATGTAGTTCGTCGGATGTTCGCGGATATCGAGGCTGATATCTATGTAATGGTTGATGGTGATGGTACCTACGATCCAGAAAGCCTGAAAAACATGATTGACCTTCTGCTCAGCGAGCGTTGTGATCTCGTTACAGGTCGCAGGGTTGAACAACATCATCAGGCTTATCGTTTCGGCCACCGGTTTGGAAACAGGCTGTTAGCGAATCTGGCCCGTTGGCTTTTTGGAAGGACCTCGATT
>JABBBA010000061.1 GCA_018607685.1 K189A clade bacterium
TGCGTTGATAGTGAATTTCCACTATCATCGCGATTCTCACTTCTGAGTTGGATGAATTTTTACTCTGACCCCACTTATCGGATGAATTTTTACTCTGACCCCACTTATCCGCCAACCATGCCCAGCCCATCCTACAAAGAACTCGAAGACCAGATTGATGAGTGTATGCTCGCCGACCGTTTTCGCATGCGTCACGAAATCAAAAAGAAAAAGGAACGGGGTAAGCTCGCAGGCGCTGTTGAACGCTCCAGGCGGCTGGTCGCAGAACGCCGGAGTAAAATCCCTGAGGTCACTTATCCTGAGGCGCTTCCCGTATCAAAGAGCGCGCCGGAACTCCTCAAAGCCATCCAGGACAACCAGGTTGTCATTGTTGCTGGCGAAACCGGCTCGGGGAAGACTACCCAGTTACCCAAAATCTGCCTGGAGGCTGGCAGGGGTGTCTTTGGTCTTATTGGTCATACACAACCCAGACGTGTGGCCGCCCGTACCATCGCGCACCGGTTAGCCGAAGAACTTAAGGTCAGTGTTGGTGACGAGGTGGGGTTTCAAGTCAGGTTCCAGGACCAGAGCAAGCCCTCGTCATTAATCAAGGTGATGACTGATGGGGTGTTGTTGGCAGAAACACAAAATGATCGATTCCTCGAGCGCTATGACACGATCATCATTGATGAAGCCCACGAGAGAAGCCTCAATATTGATTTTCTGCTGGGGTATTTAAAACGGATTCTACCGAAGAGACCCGACCTGAGGTTAATTATTACATCGGCGACGATTGACGTTGATCGGTTTTCAAAACACTTTAGCGGTGCGCCTGTGTTTGAGGTCAGCGGTCGAACCTATCCAGTGGATGTTCAATATCGGCCCCTCGAGGATACGTTAAGTGATGACCAGGATGACCTGACTATTCGCGCCATCATTAATACGTTGGCCGAGATCGACTCTATGCCGAAGGGAGATGTGCTGATTTTTCTTCCCGGTGAAAGAGAAATACGTGAGACGGCCAGGGAGATTAAAAGAAAAGGATCTGCCGGATTTGAGGTGCTTCCGCTGTACTCAAGGCAATGTTGCGGAAACTTCGCTGACAGTACCCGGGGTCAGGTATGTGATTGATCCGGGTGTTGCCAGAATTTCGCGTTACAGCTTTCGTTCTAAAGTACAGCAGTTGCCGATTGAGCCGGTCTCCCAGGCGAGTGCCAACCAGCGAAAAGGCCGCTGCGGACGAGTAAGTGAAGGTGTCTGCTTCAGGCTGTATTCAGAGGATGACTTTTTAGCCCGGCCGGAGTTCACTGAACCCGAAATACTGCGTACTAATCTCGCATCGGTCATCCTCCAGATGCTGCAATTGAGGCTAGGGGAGATCGATAGGTTCCCGTTCCTTGAACGACCCAACCAAAAACAGATCAACGATGGATTCGCGTTGCTTTTTGAATTGGGAGCAGTGGACAGGGGGAGAAGCATCTCGCGACTCGGTAAGCAGCTGGCAAGGTTCCCGGTCGACCTGCGGTTTGCCCGAATGCTGGTGGCGGCAGATCAGATGGGTAGTCTTGCAGAAATGCTTATCATTACGAGCGCCCTGACCATCCAGGACCCCAGAGAGCGACCATTTGATCACCAGCAGGCCGCCGACGAAGCTCACAAGAAGAACTGGGATGAGCGCTCTGATTTCCTTGCGTTTGTATCGCTATGGCGAGATTACGAGGAAAAACGCCAGGCGTTAGGTCAGGGTCAGCTACGCAAATATTGTAAGCAGCATTTTTTGTCGTATATGCGGATGCGTGAATGGAGAGAGATGCATCGGCAACTGCTGTTGATCTGTAAGGAGCAGGGATTCAAGGAAAGGAAGAAGGCGGCGGATTACAGTAGTGTCCACCGGGCTTTGCTAACGGGCTTACTGGGACACATTTCAGTCAAGGCCGGCGAACATGATTACCAGGGAGCACGTAATCGTAAACAGTTCATTTTCCCGGGATCTTCACAGTTTTCGAGGAAACCAAAATGGATTCTGTCTTCAGAGCTGGTTGAAACCTCCCGATTGTTCGCCAGGACCGTTGCGGAGATAGAGAGCCGCTGGATTGAACCCCTGGCAGGTCATTTGGTCGTTCGTACCCACCACGACCCTGTGTTTGATGCCGAGCACGGTTTGGTCATGGTAAGGGAGGAAGTCACGCTTTACGGCATCGTCATTATCGCCGACAGAAAAGTGGATTTTGGCTCAGTCGATTTGGGGAATGCGCGGGAGCTCTTTATTGAAAAAGCGCTGGTGCAGGGGGAGCTACGCTCGCGCCTGAAATTCTTCCAAAATAATCGCCGCCTGATCCGCGATATCGAGCAGCTGGAATCCAAGGCCAGGAAGCGCGACATTCTGGTTGAGTCGAGGGCCCTGTTTGATTTTTATGAACAGGTTCTACCAAAAGAAGTCTGTAGTGAGTTGGACCTGCGCAACTTTGTCAATGAATCGCCAAAGAATGCCAGAATAATGGAACTTACCCGTGATGAGTTGATGCGGCGGGAGGCAGAGCTCTCAGAGACTCTTTACCCAAACAGACTGGAAGTTGGTGGAACCAGTTTGCGGCTGAAGTATAAGTTTGAGCCCGGGAATCGTGATGACGGGGTGAGTGTGGACGTCCCACTGGTGCTGTTGGGCCAGGTACCGAGGGCCCAGTTCGACTGGATAGTACCGGGGCTGCTAGAGGAGAAATGTCTTGCGCTTATTCGGTCGCTACCAAAGTCGGTGCGCAAGAACTTTGTTCCTGCGCCGGACTATGTCAGCCGGGTGCTTGAAAACTTCGACTATGAGGGCAAGCCCCTGATCGAGGCGCTTGCGGACCGGCTGTTCCGGTTGTCCGGGACGCGTGTCGATCCGGCGGATTTTCAGGAGTCGAACCTTGAGAAACACCTTGCACTGAATGTCCGGGTTGTCGACGACAGGGGAAAGCTGGTCGCCAGTGGTCGGGATTTTGATCAGCTGGTGGAACAACTAGGGGAAAAGGTAAGCAGCCGTCTCGAGGACCGGCAGCAACATACACTCGAAGTTAAAGGGCTTACGGACTGGAGCATTGGTGAACTGCCGCGCGCCATTGTCATAAAGGAAGGTGGCGTAGCGGTCACCATGTACCCTGCGCTGTGTGATGATCTTGATAGCGTGTCGGTAAAACTGGTCGAGACCGAGTGGAAAGCCCTGAGCCTATCCGCAGCAGGATTACGGCGCCTGGTCATGTTTCAGTTGAAGGACCAGAGAAAGTATCTGGAGAAGAACATTCCAGGCTTTGATCAGTTTTCGCTGTACTTTGCCACCCGGGGTGTCCGTGCGGAACTTACCGAGAATATCGTCAAGGCAGCGTTCTCGACTACTTTCATTGAATCAATGCCGCCTGTCCGCTCCCGCGCAGAATTCGAAGAACGTTTGCTCAAAAAAAGCGAACTTTATGGCCATCTGGAACAGATTGCGAAAGTTGTCGCACAATCATTACAGCAGGCCCTGGCCATTGAAGACCAGCTCAAGACGATGTCGGTGCACGCCACTTTGATGGATGTTCGCAAACAGCTGGATCACCTGATATCGCCGGGCTTTCCCTTTGGCATTCCTTTTGAACGGCTGCGCCAGTATCCAAGATACTTTCGAGGGATCGTCCTCAGACTGGAGAAGCTGGGCGGCAACATCGAAAAGGATTCAGCGGGCGTCGAGGCTGTCGGGCAGTGGTGGGCCAGGTTTGAGCAGGCGGATGACGAATCCAGGGAAAAGCTCGAGAAATTCCGCTGGATGCTTGAGGAGTATCGAATCTCTTTGTTTGCTCAGTCTATCGGTACTACCATGCCGGTATCCGAAAAGAGGTTAAACA
>JABBBA010000056.1 GCA_018607685.1 K189A clade bacterium
ATGATGCGCGAGTATGTCGCACTACTGCGGGAATGCCTTTCCGGTGAGCCAGTCACTTTTGAGGGTGATTACTTCCAGGCCAAGCGATTTCGTCTTGGTGTTCGGCTCGGGGAACGGAAACCAAAAATTATCATGGCGGCGTTGAACCCGCAGATGCTGAAACTGGCCGGGGAAGTCGCCGATGGTGTTCTGTTGAACTACCTGCCCTCCTCCCACGTAGGCACATCAATTGCTCAGGTCAGGAAAGGCGGGGATGCGAAAATCTACGCGTATGTACACGCGGCGGTTGGCGATTTTGAACGCAGCGCCAAATCAGCCAGGAAGGACCTGTTTAACTATGCCATGGCAGATGGTTACGCTCGCATGTTCAGCGAGGCCGGCTTCGAAGACGAGATTAAAGAGCTGCGCGCACGCCAGGCGGAGAAAGATCGTGAGGGCGCATGGGCCGCAGTTTCTGAACGAATGATCCAGGCCATTGACTTTATTGGCAACGAATCCGAAGTGACCAATTTTGTTAAAGGCTATGTTGACGCGGGTGTAGAACATCCCGTTCTCATGCCGCTACCGTGGGGTGAGGACAGAAGAGCTGTGACCGACGCCACAATGAAAGCCGCAATCGAAGCAGTAACCTGAGCAAGATCAAAACGGTATGAGTGACGGTAAAAAATTCAGGGACTGGAATGAGCGATATGCAGACAGTGATTACCTGTTTGGCACAAAGCCGAATGATTTCCTGAAATCCGTTGCCGATCGGCTCGCCCCGAATTCACGCATATTGTGTTTGGCTGATGGCGAAGGACGAAACGGCGTCTACCTGGCAACACTGGGTCACCGGGTCACCGCGGTAGATCAATCGCGGGTTGGCCTGAAGAAAGCCAAACAGCTTGCTGAACAAAAACAGGTCTCAATCGACACTATTGAAGCCGACCTTGCTGTATACGACCTCGGGGTTGAATCATGGGACTGCATTGTCTCAATTTTTTTCCATATCCCACCCGACCTTCGAGACCGTATTTACCCACGCATTATCACGGCATTGAAGCCAGGCGGCCTCCTGATTCTTGAATCTTATACACCGGAGCAGCTGAAACATGGTACCGGCGGCCCGCCGATTGCTGACTTAATGCTGACAAAAGAGGGCCTCGCGAACTACTTCTCTGAAATGAGCACGGAACACCTGGAAGAGCTTGATAGGGAAGTCATTGAAGGAACCGGTCACACTGGCATGGCATCAGTGGTTCAGTTGCTGGCGGTTCGCTAGTTCGATGGCAGGGTTAAGGCGTTGGCAGACTCACTGAAGTATTGGCTGCGGAAATTGAAACTCACCTTTTAGAATTTCGGGTCGCGGCCTGTATAGCCGGGCAACGTAACTCCAACCTTCCATAATGTGGAGTGCGTTTTTCAGACCCAACTCACATCCTCCGAAGTTTATCGTCACTGAACCATCCTCTTCCTGCTCCGCAAAGACATCGTTAATACTGTAGGACTCGAACTGGTTCTGTTCGAAATAGCCTTCCCTGTTGTAAATGCTGATCGACCAAAACCCGTCTACGGGCACATCCTTGAGTATCATCTGATAGTGTCCAACCGGCCTCGGCGTTGTGTCATTAACATAAACAACCTCGTATTCCGGTAATCCACCCCATCCAAACGCCGCAGCCACCATATGCCGGGTTTCCGATACCTCCTCCCGTTTGCCATTACATCGAGCGGCATCGGTCATCGACTCACCCAGCCCCTGCAACAGCTTGTGTGTTACCCGGTGACTTTCCCGATCATAGTCAGGTCTCGTGTAAGTTGACGTAGAAACCGCCTCTACCCGCATTTGATCCTGTAATTGGTGGGCAATCTCCATGTCTGCAGGCTTTGTCGGGTCAACCAGAACGCGACCCACCACGGCAATGAAAGGACTACCGTGCTTCTCTACACTGAGAGCATAAGCTCCCGCGTCGTGGAAGATCTCCGTGGTGAAGTTGTTTTCATCGATAATAGCCACAGACAGGTATCTGCTCCCCGCGTCCGGCAAAGTCAGGGTGGCCCCATCGCCAATATAGACAATGGCTGAACTGTAAATGGTGTCCCGGTTCATTCGCTCAATACCTTGCCGAGTGACTGGAATCGGTGAGCGAACATGATTAAACCGGTTAGTACCCCCTGCGGCCTTGATCATTCGCTTGAAATGTTTTGAGGTTTCAGCGTGCACATAATTGTCTATGCTTACTTTTATTGGAAACGGTGAATTCACAGTAGCTCCTTGATCACTCAGCGAGAAATTCGCGAACGGCAGCGATAAAACTTCCGAACTGCTCTCGCCGGAGGTTATGACCGGCACCCTTAACATGATGCACCTTAATATTGGCATTCAAACCCTCTACCCTGCGCGCCATTGCTTCTGTCACCATGCCATCGAAACCGTCGTCATTGTCGGCGTAGAGAAGCAATGCGGGGCATGCGATCTTCGGTACCAGTTCAGTCCAGTCGCCGGTGTCCAGAAGGTCCATGGCCTCAGGCAGAACCTGCTTTTTTGACTCTGCCCAGGCGGGAAATTCATCTTCATGCCAGGTCGTGTGCAGACTCTTACCATAAGCCATGATTTCGCTTTCGGTTTTCTGCTTCATTGACGTGACATATTTCCGAAAACCTTTTTGGCGCGCCATAAGAACCGCGTCATCTTCATCGTCAGGAAGCGCCTTCGTCCATGGAGGATCTTCCAGTATCAGTCGAGAAACGAGCCGTGGGTAGTTGCCGGCGAACCCTGTTGCGATGCTTGCGCCAACGGAATGGCCCAGAACGAAGCAACGATCAAACCCCAACGCTGTGACAACAGCAGCAAGGTCCGCCGCCAGCTCTCCGATCCCCGCTTCACCAGGGCCTGACTGTCCGTGATTTCGAGAATCTACCATGACAATATCAAAATCCCTTTCAAGCGCCATTCTGGTGCGACTCCAGCACAACCCGTTATCGGTAAATCCATGAACAAGGACCAAAGGAGGCTTGCCAACAACGCCGGCGCGGCTGAAGTGTATCTTCACACCGTTCGAGACAATATTTCCATCGGGCAGGTGATCCATATTATTCATACTCATCGGCTCTGATTGCCTGAGTTGATCGGGTGGCCGTCATCAACAATCACCATGCGTAGGCTTCAGGAGCCTCACCACAGGGTGGAAAAATTTCATCCAGTCGCACGAGAGTTGGTGAGTCGAGCTCGATATGAGGAACCTGTAGCACAGAGGTTAATTGATCGACACTACCAGGACCAATAATGGTCGCCGCCACCCCGGGCTGGTGTAGTAACCAGCTAAGCGCGATGGCACCGGGCGATTCATTCAGCTCACCGCAAAGGTGATCAAACTGGCTGAGTTGTTCTTTGCGTTCAGCCACGGCTGTTTGCATTTCCGGTGATTGTCGGCGCCCTGTAGAAGCATCCCATCCACCCGCCAGCAAACCGCCCGCCAGAGGACTCCAGGGGATCAGACCGAGACCGTACTCCCGACAGGCCGGCAGCACTTCAAGTTCGACCCGTCGCTCGATCAGGTTGTACAAGCTTTGCTCAGAAATCAGACCCAGTGCCTGTTTTGCAATCGCCTTTTCATTGGCCCGTGCAATCGCCCAACCTGGAAAGTTGCTTGAACCAACATAGGTAACCTTGCCCTGGCTGATCAGTCGATCCATGGCCTGCCAGATTTCTTCTATGGGCGCTGATCGATCAATGTGATGCATCTGGTAGAGATCGATATGTTCCACGCCAAGCCTCTTCAGGCTTGCATCGCAGGCCATCTGAATATGTCGCGCAGACAGACCGCGATCGTTGACATCGTCGGACATTGG
>JABBBA010000230.1 GCA_018607685.1 K189A clade bacterium
CGGATAGGCGTTTGTGGGGCGACACCTTCTCGGAGATTGATATTCTCATGGTCATCGCTCTGGACTGGGCGAGAGCCGTGGGTATTGAACTGCCGGAAAAAGCCGCGCAGTACCGTCGGTTTATGCATCAACGCGCCGCCTACAAGAGCGCCTTCGCGCACAACTTCCACGACCTGCAAATCCCGACCATTAAACGATGAGCGTAGAAATCAAACCAGCGATGGGCTGGAATCGGGTACTGGTACTCGCAAATAACCAGGTCGAACTTCTGGTCACACTGGATGTCGGACCCAGAGTTATCTCTTACCGACGTCTGGATGGGCTGAACCTGTTCAAAACATTTGAGGATCAACTGGGAATGTCTGGAGAAAAAGACTGGCAGAGCCGGGGCGGCCATCGTCTGTGGATTGCGCCGGAAACCACCTCAACCTATTTCCCGGACAACCAGCCAGTTTCATATCAAATCATGGGTGAAAATCATGTCTGCCTGCGCTCGCCACCGGAGCCGGAAAGCGGGGTAGAAAAAGAACTTGAAATCATACTCGACAAAGCGACCTCCCGGGTCACGCTCAATCACAGCCTAAGGGCGGCAAGAACGCAGAATTCTGACATCGCCCCCTGGGGACTGACGGTACTCAAACCAGGTGGAAAAGCGATTATCCCCCTGCCGTCCAAAAGCCTGCATCCAAATGACCTTTCGCAAAGCGAAAGAGATGCCGCGGGGGACGCTGAACTGGACCTGCTGCCGAATCAAAACATGTCCCTGTGGCCCTATACGGACATGAACGATCCGCGTTTTAACTGGCATGAAGATCGACTGGAAATCAGCCAGGACACCAGGATGCCCTCCACAAAAATCGGTTTTCTGCACCGAATGCAAACGGCTCATTACGAAGTTGACGGTTGCCGCTTCTCAAAAACGATTAACTATCAACAGGATGCCACCTACCCGGATGGCAACTGCAATCTCGAAATATTCACAGACCAAACAATGCTCGAACTGGAAAGCCTCGGCCCCCTCGCCCCGATGCAAAAGGATGAGCGAATCGTTCACACAGAAACCTGGTCACTCGAGGCCATTTAAGTTTAAGGGGACGGAGGAGTTTAAAACTCCTCCGTCCCCTTTAAAGTTACTGCCAGGTGTGGCGCCAGACGCGAAACTCACCGGCTTCATTTTTCCTCAGCACATCAAAATACCTGGCTTCCGTACGAGAAGCCGTCAGTGCTCCAGCTTCCGTAACACCTTGAGAGGGGTCTTTAAGCTGGAGGTGGATCACATATTCATACTCGGCCACCGCGATGTCATCGAGAATTTCTACCATGGGCGGCGTGACGACTTCTATTCTATAGGTTGCCGCGTCAAAAACCGGCACCAGAAACTGCGCATAATGGGCCGCGCCTTCAATCACGTCGGCTCCCGGCGGAATGAGTCTGACGTCGGGATCCAGAACAGCGACATAGGACGGGATGTCCGCGGTCGCGACCGCATCACGCCATTGCTCGTACAGCTTTTCAATCTGTCTTACCTCATCTGCGCTCGCCTGAAGACCAAACAGGCAAATACACAGGCCCAGAAAATACTTCATAAAGTAACTCCAACTACGGGTGAAATTTAGGTGTTCGTTTTTCCATAAATGCACTGATTGCTTCTTTCGCCTCGACGGAGCCGGCACTTTCGATCAGGTGCACGGCTTCAAGCTGCAGGCTGGCCTGCAAATCCTGATTAACGCCCTGATTGAGGTTTATCTTCATACGCGAAAGGGTCCCTGACGGCCCGTTGGCAATCTCCCTGGCGTAGGAGAAGGCATCGTCACGAAAAGATTCCTGGGGGAAGACCTGATTAAAAAGACCTAGCCTCTCAGCCTCTTCCGCACCTACCCGCCTCGCCGTATAGAATAATTCCTTCGCCTTCGACAACCCAATCAGTCGAGGAAGAAACCAGCTGGCCCCATAGTCACCGGACAGCCCAACATTTCTAAATGCAGTAGTAACAAAGGCATTACTGGACGCGACCCTGAGGTCACAGGCAAGCGCAATCGAGAGCCCGGCTCCTGCTGCAGCGCCGGGCAACGCGGCCACAGTGACCTTGTCCAGCTCATGAATCCGAAGGGTCAGCGTTTTCTGCTTCTGCAGTAGTTCTTCGACACGCTCGGCCTGGGACCTGGGCGTTCCACTTCCTCCCATGCCACTGACGTCACCACCTGAACAGAACGCATCCCCGGCCCCGGTGATCATGACACATCCAACCCGATCGTCATCCGCAAGGGTCAACAACACAGATCTCAGAGCCGGCGTCAGGACATCACCAAGCGCATTTTTCTTGTGTGGCTTGTTAAGTGTTACCACAGCAACCCTGTCCTCAATGCGACAGAGCAGTTCCCCGGTACCCGTATCTATATCAACCATTTTCATCTCACAAACCCTGCAACTCATCCCAGGGTAATTTCTTCACTCGCCACTTTCAGTTAGCATCACACACCGGTTGCTGTCCCGCAAATCGCTCATTTTCTCAACTCTTACAATCAAAGGCTTCCTGAACAACATGAAACACATGGCCAACCTGATCATTCTAATGCTTCTGATATTCGCCTCATCGCTTCACGCTGAAGAACCCAAAGAGCGTGACGAGATCCCGGATGAATACAAATGGGACTTGACGGATATGTATGCTTCCACGGAAAAGTGGGAAGCAGACATTCTAAAGTACAACGCTCTCTTACCCGAGATCGAATCCTACAGGGGACGTCTTGGCCGCAACGGCAAAACCCTGCTGGCGGCGATCCATAAAATGGAAGAGATCGAGATGTTGATCTCTGATATTTTTGTGTACGCCGGACTCAAGTCTTACGAAGACATGCGGGTTAGCGAAAACGGCGCGAACTTTTCCCGGGCCAGAACACTTTCAACGAGATACAGCGAAGCAACCTCGTATATGAGGCCGGAACTTCTTGCGATTCCGCCACAAAAACTGGAAAAGATGATCAGCTCAACGAAGGGGCTTGCCATCTACCGCCACTTCATTGACGAGCAACTTCGCATGCGGGATTACACCCTCAGCGAGGCTGAGGAGAAGATCCTGGCCGGCGCAAGTGACCCACTGGGAAAATTTAACAGCGTCTACGGTGCTTTCAATAATGCCGACATCAAATTTGGCGAGATCATCGATGAAGAAGGCAACACAGTGGAACTGACCAAGGCTCGCTACGCAGCCTTCATGAGTTCAACCGACCGGCGAGTCCGGGAAGATGCCTGGAAAGGTGTTTATAGCGAATACGAGCGTATGGGTAACATGCTGGCCGCTAACTACGAAGGCCACGTAAAGGCACGTGTTTTCCAGGCCAACGTTCGTGGATTCGATTCAGCACTGCAGGCTGCGACTTATGGTAATGCTATTCCTACCGAGGTCTACACCAACCTGATCGAAGCAGCCCGACAGGGCGCCGGCCCACTACAGCGCTATATGGAAATTCGCCGCACGGCGCTGGGCGTCGAAACCCTGCAGCCCTGGGATACCTCTGCCCCCATCGGTGAGGAAACCATCAAGGACATATCATTCGAAGAAGCCAAACAGATCGTCGCCGACGCCCTGACGCCACTCGGCGACGACTATGTCACCACCTACTGGAAGGGGTTCAATGAAGGCTGGGTGGATGCATATGAGTCAAAGGGTAAACGTGGTGGCGCCTATTCCTGGGGCACGTATCGCTCCAAGCCCTACCTGTCAATGAACTACAACGGGACCTTCAGCAGCGTTTCAACGCTGGCCCATGAGTATGGACACTCGATCCATTCGAGCCTGGCAACCGAGGCACAACCCTACACCTACT
>JABBBA010000039.1 GCA_018607685.1 K189A clade bacterium
CAATCGTCAGGCAGTGCCTGGATGAATATGATCCTGCCAGCGGCCAATTCGACGTGGTCCAGCAGTTGGCGAAACCGCTGCCTGCGATCGTGATAGCGGAACTGCTTGGGTTGCCCGAAACAGACCTGCCGAGATTTCAGAAGTTATCTGAGGAATTGCTCGGACTCACGGCCATTGGTGACGATGAAAAAATGGCGCGCGGCGCGATTGCGAACGAAGGCCTCAATAACTACTTCAAGGAAGTGATTGAAGTTAAAAGGAAGAACCCTGATCAGGCAATGATCAGTCGACTGATTCAAGCTGAGGAGGCAGGCGACCGATTGACAGCGGAAGAATTGTATTCGACTTGTGCTTTGCTGCTCGTGGCCGGCCATGAAACGACAACACGACTGATTGGCAATGGCATGTATCTGTTGCTCAAACATCCAGAGCAGTTAAGAAAGTTACAGGCTGATCCATCGCTCGCGGAGAATGCGATAGAAGAAATACTTCGTTATGAGCCGCCGGTCCAGTTGATGCCCAGGTTCGCGCTTGAGGATATCGAGTTCTACGGCAAGAAGATCAAAAAGAACCAGCTTATTGTGCCGATAATCGCCAGCGCCAATAGAGATCCAGTGGCTAACCGTAACCCCGATGAATTCGATATTGAGCGTAAAGAGATCAAGCATGTCTCGTTTGGCTATGGGATTCATTTGTGTTTGGGGCTCACACTTGCGCGTCTGGAAGGAAAGATAGCCATCAACATGCTGCTCGCACACTTTCCGGAGATGACGATGGCTGAGCAGGAATTGATTTGGACCCCCTTGCCTCTGGTACGCGGCATGGACAACCTGGTTATTGAGACCAATGAGTTATCCGGGAATGCAAAAAAGGTTGCCTGAAGCGACAGGGCATCAACTGCCGCTAGTTACCTTCCTGTTTCAGCCGCGGGTCCTCGTCCTGTGGACCATCACGACACTATTGACCTGGATACTCCTGCTTACACCGCAGGATAGTATTTTCTTCGTCGTCGCCGCTTTGTTCTATCTGGTGTTTGCGGTCTTTTTCTTCGGTTATGGTTTTGAGGTTATTGAGAACACTGCCCTTGGCCATGCCAGGGCACCAGCATTTAGTCATTCCTTTTCAGGTTCCCGCAGGCGACTGGTGAGGCAGGTATTTTTACTTGCTCTTGGCTTTACCCTGATTGAAGTTACGCCAGAACCTCTGCAATGGATCGCCATCTCGATGTTGTTAGCGGTTGCCCCGGCCATCAGCTCTTCAATCGTATTTCATGAAACAATTGGCTCGGCGCTCAACCCCCATAGGATCTGGCAGTTCATCTCCAATATGGGGTTAGGGTATATGGCGCTGAGACTCCTCACGACCAGTGTGCTTTTACTCTGCCTTTATGTAGCCACCGGGAAGTTGGGATTGTCTGCAACCATGGAGGGAGAGGCATTGGTTGCTGGCGCTGCGGTGATGCTGGTGCTGATGATGTTTCGGGCGACAGGAACCTTGCTGCATCTTCGCAGGGAAGAGCTGGGGATTAAGACAGAGTTTTCTGTCGAACAAAACGAGCAGCAGTTAATGCTCAGAGCACGTAAAGAAGCATCGGAGTTCCTGGCCAGGGTGAAGACAGAGTTCAAGCTGAAAGGTATCGAGAGCAGCTACCGAATGTTGGAACTCGAACTAAAACGGCATAAGTTTCGAGATGATGCGATGTTCTATGAGCTGTTGAAGGACATGGCGGACCGTCGGCTGCTGTATCGATTTGCGGGTGGTTATGTTGGGCGCTTGATTGAACTAGAAACTACCCGCGCCTGGGCGATTCTTTTAGAAATGCACCGCGAGGGGCTGGGGGAGTTTCAATTGCGTTCCGGTACTGATTTGCTGCGTCTTACTAAAACAGCCGAAACACGGGAGGAACGATTAGTGCTGCTCGGGCTGATGGAGAGGTTTGAACAGGATTTCCCGCAACACCCGGATGTAAGGTTTGCGTGGCTGTCGGCGGCGGAACTGTCCCTGCTGGTGGACGACAAAGATCGAGCCAGATCATATGTTGCCAGGGTGGATGACGCTGTCGGCAAGGTAGATCAGGCCCGTGTGGAGCGAGCCCGTCTCCAACTCGATGGCTAAACTTCGTCTGCGAATCTTGATTCCATTTGGAGGTATCCGTCTGCATCTGGATGTCTGTCATAGATGCCCTGCCACTCATCGCCGGTAAAGATTTCTTTCATTCCCCTGGCTCTATCCTCTTCGGATTCCCATTTGATGATCCAGGTAACGTTAGCGCCACCGTGCTTTTGCGGTGTTGGGTCAGAGCCGCTTAGCTCAATGGCCTTGCCGTTATCGAGCCAGAAACCTACAACATTCAGGTTGGCTTTTAGAAAGGGAGCAGCGTCGTCGATCGCCCATTTCTTATATGCATCGAATTGTTTAGGGTCATAGTGGTAGCTTCGAATTTCAAACATTACTCTTCCTCAATGCGTTTCAGTAAAAGGTCGGTGAGTTCACCGCCGTGTGTATTCTGCAGAAAGTGGCCGGCATTCTCTATAGGGTCGAAACTGGCATTCATCTGGCCGGCCCATTGCCTGCCCCAGTCTTCGTTGAAGACATCGTCGGCGCATCCCCAAATAAAGTGTACCGGTTTAGACCACTGAAGCAGGGTGTTGTAAAAGTGAGTCTGTGCTGCGCCATTACCGCCATCGTAATTATCGAAACAGATTGATAGCGGGAACCTGCGCATGCCGTTGAAAGCTTCATCCGGCATATTCTGAATGGGGGCTCGAAAGCCGTTATACACATTGAGCGCTTCGCCGGTTAAGCCTTCAATGGGTTTACCTTCACTGATGGCAGGAAATGCCACCTCTGGCCCAACCAGGCCAGCGCTCATCACCATGAGTGCGCCCATATCGGGTTTTTCCCGGTGAAAACGACCACCTTCGTGCCAGTTCTCGTTCCAGTTTCGAATGGCGGGTGAGTATTCGTACTCCGGATGATGAAGCCAGGTATTCATGATAGTAAGCCTGGAAAATCGCTCGGGCATAAACACGGCTTGTGCGAGGCCCGTTGGTCCACCCCAATCCTGGCAGACGAGGGTAATATCTGTGAGATCGAGTGTGGTGATCAGGCTGGTTAGCACCTCTGTATGACGCGCGATGGTGTACCAATCCGGATCCGTTGGTTTGTCTGATTTACCAAAACCAAGATGGTCCGGTGCAATACATCGATAACCCGCGGTGATGAGTTTCGGGATCACATGGCGATAAAGAAAGCTCCAGGTTGGCATGCCGTGCATAAGTAGCATGACGGGTGCATCCTTTGGACCTTCGTCCACGTAGTGCATCCGCATGTCTTTCCAGTTGTGGTAGTTGGGCTGATAGGGAAAGTCGTTGAGGTTTTCAAAATTCTCGTCGGGCGTTCTAAGGAAGTCAGTCACGTTTATTCCTCTCCTGATTTGTAAGTGAACCTGTAAAGCCGTCTACGATGCTCAGTGCTCTATTTCTGCAAAGGCGGAAAGTGTAGAGGTGGAGTGATTAGATGTCTGTTTGTGACTGGAGTGTGACACAACTTAACTTGTCAGTACCGTATTCTTGTATGATCCTATTTCGATTTGTAAGAGGTAATTGAAGTGAACAGAAACAGTGTCGCAAAACTGTGTATCGTCGCACTGATAGCGTTAGGGCTTACCGCCTGAGCCTCTAAACCAGGTGCGACGAAAATCGCGGTCAGCTACGGAAAAATTGAGAGAAAGGAACTTAAGTCGGGCAAGATTGCCGAAACGACGCTTGTTGGTGGTTACCAGGGGATGCTGGCTATTCC
>JABBBA010000158.1 GCA_018607685.1 K189A clade bacterium
TGCCCCGCCATATCCAAGGTTTGTTTCACTCCTGATAACCGTGGCAGTTGTAATCCGATCAAGGATGCTCTGTGATTCTGTATCTGTCGATGCATTGTCCACGATGACCAACTCATCTGCACACAGGGTTTGAGTGGATAGGGATTGCAGGCATCGGCCGAGCAGAGCTCCGCTGTTGTAATTAACGACAATGACGGCGACGGACATTAAAACGCTCGTCCGATCAAGCTGTCGTCAACGCTCGAAAAGACACTGAAGTATTCCTGGAAAAAATTGTCGGCATTGACGGACTCGGCAGCTCTTATCCCCCCGTCGGGACTGGATTGAAAGTGAGTCACTCCCAGAAGTTCAGCCTCTTCCAGTTCAACCTGAACATGTCCGCGTTTGTACTTACAGATGTCAGGATTAAAGATTGCTGCCGCCGCCAGAGGGTCATGAAAATGAAGTAACTCGCGTTCCTGGAACCAGACTCTGGACCAGTCCAATACGATCTCCAGTAGTTCATCGCCCTTGAATTTTTGAGTGACCTGATCCGGTGTCATGCTTAGCTGCCAGGTGACATCAAGGCCAAATGCGCGCAGCGGAACGCCTGAGGAAAAAACAATGGCAGTAGCGTGGGGGTCAACGATCGCGTTCCATTCCGTAGGGCCCCATGGCGTGGGATAGTCAGAGAATTTCCCACCCATAATCACAAGCTCTTTAAGCAGGTGGGGAATCTCGGGGTCCAACTTGAAGAGCGTCGCGATATTCGTGAAAGGGCCCACGGCAAGCAGCGTGACTTCGCCGGGGTTCTGACGGATCGTTGTTCGCATAAAGTCGATCGCCTGCCCCTTAGGAAAACTGGCGGTGCCACCTGTTAGCCGCTCTGCCTGGGCGGCGTATACCTGCCTCTGCTCAATGACCAGGGGTGTTTCCAGTCCGGGGAAGATGGGGATGCTTTTCCCCGCCGCCTCGCACAGGGCTTTCGCCAGCCTTGCGCGATTGACTGCATCGCCGGTAACAGTGGTTACGCCGAGTAAACTGCAGTCGGGTTTCCTTAACAGATAGGCCAGGGCGACGGCATCATCTATGTCACTGCCGATATCAGTGTCGAGTAATATTTTCAGCGGCATTCTTGTGGGTATTGTTGAGGGTACAGAACCAAACGCGAAAGGCGTGACCGCTGCAGCTGCTAAAAATCCGCGTCTAGTTAACATGATCCCCTAGGAGGCTAAAAGCGCTGGGTTTGTGTTGTTCAAGCTCTGCTGGTGAGAGGCCGGTTAACTCGTAGGGCAGCACCAGCCAGTTATCGGTTTCATGCTGGAAGTAATCCGGGGCCCGGTCGGTTCGACGGGATGCTGGTTTGTACCACAGAGCTGCAACCTTAAGGGCTTTCGGCATATTTCGCTTTAGGCGTGATTCCAGCCTGCTAACAACGGCTTGAACATTCACGCCGGTGCTGAACACATCATCGACGATCAGCAGGTTATCGTCTGTTTTGAGCGTTTCCAACAGGTACTGGGTACCGTGAACCCTAACCTGTCGATTTGGATTGTTGACTGTTTCATTATAAGCGCTCAGGCCTTCATAGGAGGTTCTTATGGAAATATGATTGGTTTCGATGCCAAGCGTTTGCAAACACTCCTGAACGTAAATGCCAACGGTGCTTCCGCCTCGCCATAACCCGACTATGAACGTTGGCCTGAAACCCGAATTAAAAATTCGGACACCGAGCCGAAAACTGTCTTCCATAACATCCTGTTCGGTCAGAAACTGCTTGTTTCTCACATCCCACTCACTTTACGCTGTTGCTCTATTAGGAACCGAGAATACCAGCTCAGTGACGGAAAAACTTTATCTCGATGCACAGACTTTATTGGAAGACAGTTGGCGGTTAGGTGCCATGGTCGCCGATTCCGGGTTTCAACCGACATTTATCGTTGCGATCTGGAGAGGAGGCGCGCCGATAGGTGTCGCGGTTCAGGAAATGCTCAAGGTCCGCGGTATCGACGCTGACCATATTGCTATTCGAACCGCTTCCTATCAGGGAATCGATGGGCGTGATGACGAGGTTCAGGTGTTTTCCATGAACTATCTGATTAAAAAAATCAGTCATGATGACAGCGTTTTGATTGTTGATGATGTGTTTGATACCGGCCGCAGCATAGAAGCTGTTATTGATCACCTGCGGCAAAAGGCGAGGCTTAATATGCCGGAAGATATCAGGATTGCCGTACCGTACTACAAGCCGACACGAAATCTTTCTGGTCGGGTACCGGAATATTTTCTGCATGAGACTGAGCAGTGGTTAAAGTTTCCTCATTCTCTTGAGGGTCTGGGTGCTGAAGAAATCAAATTGCATCGACCGGCGCTGGCCGCAATTCTGGCTGAGGCTGATAAAGCGTTTGTTTAGATGTGGATGTTGAACAACATCACAGCCGCTAGCCAGAATTGGATGCTCGGGACCTTTGTTTCTGCCTCCCTGGCGATTCTGCGTTCTTCGGCGCGAATTTCGACACCAGGTACATTCCCGAGGACCTCTGGAGTTCTTGATTTACCTGAGCCCATGGCCAATTTAGACTTTCTTAAAGCGCTTTCATCGACGTGACGGCTCGAACCGCTTAATATCCCTTGTTGGTCTGCGGGGCCGTGAAAGGTGCCTGTGTAGTGATATGTGGGAAGCGTTCATACGTTGCAAACCCACCAGTCAAATTTGCAGTAGAGGGAAGAATGGAAAACAACATTGGATTGATATTAAAAAAGAGGGCGCAGCTAAGTGGGTCGACAGAGGCCTATGTCGATAGTAAGTCTGGTCTTCGCCTAACCTTTAATGAGTTAAATGCCCGCTGTAACCAGGTGGCCAATATGCTTCTCTCTAAAGGAATTGTGAAAGGAGACCGTGTTGCCATCATGATGATGAACAGTGCCGAATTCTTTGAGGCTTACTTCGCTATAGCCAAAATTGGCGGCGTAGTGGTTCCACTCAACTGGCGGCTGGTGGCAGATGAATTGGAATTCATTATTAAAGACAGTGGTTCGAAGGCGTTGTTGTTCGGTGACGAGTTTGTAGGGCTCGCTGAAGATCTTCATGGTCGAGGTGACAAAACGGATATCGAGTGCTGGCTTCATTCAGACGGTATTGATGGCGGGACAGCTGACTTTTCAGATAATTACGAGGCGCTGCGGCAGGCGTCACCCACTTTAGAGCCGGAAATTACCGCGGTAGACGATGATCTGCTCTACATAATGTACACCTCTGGAACCACAGGGCTGCCGAAGGGCGTAGTTCATACTCATACAACGACTATCTGGGCGCTTATTACCATCATGGCAACTGCTGACATGCATGAGGGCGACAAATACCTCGCCGCATTACCCATGTTCCATGTCGGTTCTCTGACCCCCATTACATTGAATGTTTACTGTGGCACTACCAGTGTTGTGATGCGTGAATTCGACGCGGTGCGTGCCTGGGAGTTGTTTGCGGAAGAGGGCATTACAACCGCCCTGCTTGTTCCTGCCATGTTGAATTTTATGATCCAGGTGGAGGGACGGGAGAATTACGATCATTCTTCAGTTCGCTGGATTCAAAGTGGCGCATCGCCGCTGCCGGTAAGTCTCATCCAGGAATATGCTGATATCGGCATAGACATCCACCAGATATATGGCCTGACCGAAAGCTGTGGACCTGCGTGTCTTATTACCGGTGAGGATGCTATTGCCAAGATTGGCTCAACCGGCCGAGGTTTTTTCCACACGGACATCAGGATTGTGACGGAGGATGGTTCCGATGCTGAACACGATGAGCAGGGCGAA
>JABBBA010000389.1 GCA_018607685.1 K189A clade bacterium
GGACGCCGTCCCCGCAGGGGAGGAGGCCTTGCCTGTCATGTTCTGGATTCATGGTGGAGGTAATACTATTGGAAGTGGTGGCAGCGATTTAACCCAGATCTATAACGGCTCTTTGATGGCGACGGAGCAGAACGTCATCGTCGTCAGTGTTAACTACCGGTTAGGTCCAATGGGATGGTTTTTCCATGATGCCCTCAGGGACACGTCGAACACCCCGGAGGATGCCTCTGGGAACTACGGTACGCTGGATCTCATCGCTGCGCTAGGTTGGGTTCAGGAGAACATTGCAGTGTTTGGCGGAGATCCTGCCAATGTCACTATTTATGGTGAATCCGCAGGAGGTTTTAATGTTCTCAGCCTGATGGCGTCGCCATTGGCGAAAGGCATGTTCCATCGGGCGATTGTCCAAAGTGGCCGCCTGGATATCGTTACCCGGGACAAGGCGCAGGTTCCATGGACAACCCCGCGTGGTAATGACGTGATGACGTCGCAGGAAATGACCGCTAACTGGCTTGTTCGGTCAGGTCAGGCGCCGGGTAAGTCTTCTGCCATGGTCATGCAGAGTGATATGGCCGCTGAAGAGCTCTCTGACTTTTTACGGGATCTGTCACTTGGGGATATATACCAGATCTTTGATGCCAGTTTTGGAGGCATGATTGAGATGCCGCTTCTTGTTGGTGACGGTTATGTCCTGCCGGAACTCTCCGCCAGTGACATTTTTTCAGATCCCAGCCTCTATGCAAACGTGCCGGTGATGCTTGGCACCAACCGGGAAGAAACAGCGCTCTTTATGGCATTCCTGCCAGAGTATGTTGAGTCGTTTAACGGTATTCCTACCACCATCAAAAACCCGACGGCCTATAGCCGAGACGTTAAGTACAGTACCCAATACTGGCGCGCCGAGGGTGTAGACGAGATTGCCCAGGCGATCAGCCGGGACCAGCCCGGCGCTGTGTTCTCCTATCGGTTCGATGCAGATGACTGGAGAAACCTGGGTTTTGTGGACTTTAAGGAATTGTTTGGAGCCGCACATGCTTTTGAACTCTTGTTCGTTTTTGGGTATTTTCCGAACCCGATGAAGGTTCTCATTCCGGAATCAACATTTGATGAGGTGGCACTCCTTTCGAATTCCATGATGTCCTATTGGGCACAGTTCGCCCGGACAGGTGATCCTGGCTACGGAACCAATGCCGAGGAAAGTCAGTGGTTACCGTGGGTCACCGATGCGCCGGGCAACTTCATCGTGCTCGATACTGGACTGGACGGCGGCATACGAATGGAGCGGGAGATTCTCACGAAGGAGGGCGTGCGGGCAGCATTTCTGGCTGAGGACTTTGGTTCGGATGACGAGAAATGCCAGAGTTATCGCTCCGTGTATTTCAACTCTGGGTTTGACCAGACAGAGTACGAGTCGCTCGGTTGCCAATAGACCAACTGCTTTTACGACAAGGTTTCACATTACAGGCAGCGCTTGACGTTTCGACGGTAGAAATAGACTTGCCTGAGATTGCCGATAACTATTGCCAGTTACTGGTCTTTGGCCACGCCGGTACTGACTTTTGGAATTCGCTGGATAAACCCCTGACAGGTGATCACCCGCTAGATACCGTGTCGACAGAATGGGTCGAAGATTATCTTCAGCGGATTGGCTGTGCAGATTATCGGGTTCTCTATCCAACAACCGATCTTCAGATTGATTTGCGTGCCCTGGGAAAACAATTAGGCTGGCATAAGGATTCTGCGCTCGGAATCGGAATTAATGCCATCCATGGTACCTGGTTTGCCTACAGGGTCGCCGTGCTGGCGAACACGACCTATGAAACTCCCTATGACACCCTGCATGAAGACCTTCATGAAGCCCAGTCCAACGACCTGGCAGAGTCGCCCTGCGATAGTTGTATCAAAAGACCGTGTGTTGAAGCCTGTCCGGTTGGTGCGCCCGGGGTTACATTTGATCTGGAGGGCTGCATGGCAGAGCGTGTGAGAGAAGGAGCTGCGTGTGCAGACCAATGTCTTGCGCGAAATGCCTGTCCGGTGGGTACGGAATATCGATACGATCAGGAACAAATGCGATACCACTACCGGCAATCGCTACAGCTTATTCAGTCGATTGACTTGATATAGGTGCGCTCAAAATCAGTGAAGGTGAAGCCGCATCGCTGATAGAGGTCGAACGCAGGTCGATTGAACCCCGCTGTACTAATCTTCGCTGTCGTCATCCCCATCTTTTTCATTTTCCACAGGGTCGTCCGTATAACGTTTTCTGCGAGGCCCCGGCCGCGAAAATTTTTATGTGTTCCAACGGGTTCGAATGAGCCGGTTTTCATGCCCGCATCCATCCATCCGATGCAATAGCTTCCAAACTCACCATTTTCCTCTACGGCCACCACGTCCAGGTTGGGTTCGAAGACCGGAGATTCCCGAACCTTGAGGTAGGTGTCCAGTGAAAAGGTCGACCCAACCCAGGCATCACGATGAAGCTGGGCTCGTTTCTCCAGTTCATTGTTCCTAACCGCACGAAAAACCACACCGGAATTATTTGCCGAAGGCTCATCGACAGAGTTGAGGTCGATCTTTAAATGCTTCGCCGTGTGGTCAGTTGATCTGAATCCGAGATCTTTCAATGCGACCTGACGCTCGAGGTCCTTATCGAATGCCGTGACCTGTAACAGGCGTTCCTCTGCAGGCAGGAGATGTTCACCTGATTGCAGGGCAGCCTGCCATTGCGTCATGTTCTTGATAGACAGAAGCCAGGGGTTAGTCGGGTCGTAATGCTTTGCCTGATCAGCCGCATGTTTAACCAGGTCGGGTAGTAGTTCGGGAACGATGGTATCCAGCACTGAAACATCATTGGGCGTGAACCATACATAGCCAATGACATTTGCCCCTTCTTTCCAGAGCCGGATCTGGCGTTTCGGGGCGGAAAGTGGGAGTCGCCAGGCAATATCACTGGTCATAAGGTAGCCAGGTTCTGGAAACCGGTGCTTTGCGCGGGATGACACAAACGCCATATAGGGAATCAGTTCGTCTCTGCTAAACTGAAAAACGTCGTAGTTTTTACCCATGGATAAGTTCTCTGGATTTTCTGTCTACAATTAGTGTGCAGGGCCACCTGTTTCCGATGGTCATCTTTATCTTTGCGGTGGCGATTGGCATAGAACTTACGCCCCAACACTTTAGATCGCTATTGGCACGCCCCATGGTTCCAATACTTGGGACCATTGTCCATACGTTTACGTTTCCTGCTTTGGCGCTTTGTCTGGTGAGCGGTGTGATCTACCTTGAAATTGCGCTGGAGGAACACCTGCTACTTGGTATCGTGTTGGTTGCAGCATGTCCCTCCGGGGGTTTTTCCAACATGCTGGTTCTGCTGGCGAAGGCCGACATCGCACTTTCGGTCTTGTTAACAGCCGTCTCAAGCGTGTTGTCCTTTATCACCGTGCCGTTCTTTTTCTGGGGATTCGCCCAGTTGATCCCGGAGCTTTCGGGTGAGGTTGAACTGCCAATTGTTGAAACGTTGCTAAGTCTAATGCTGATGGTCGTGGTGCCGGTTGCTGTGGGGATGATGTGGCGTGCCTGGTTTGACGATTTTGTGCTTCCCCGTATCAAACTCATACAAAACGTGGCTCAGGTTTTTCTTTATGCCGTGCTCGTCCTGTTATTGGTGCAGGATTGGGAGAACCTGAGTCGAAGCGTTGGGCCTGCACTACCCTGGGCGCTTGGCTTATGTATCTCCGCTTTGGCGGCCGGATATGGCTTCAGTCGATTGCTGGGTCTTTCCTTGGCGA
>JABBBA010000353.1 GCA_018607685.1 K189A clade bacterium
CTGATATCAATTACCTCTACTGGAGCGAACCCGGGAACCCGGGTTTGCTGTTTGTTCATGGGCACAACGCTCATTCACACTGGTGGGACTTTATCGCCCCATCCTATAAAGACGACTACCAGACCGTCGCGGTGGACATGTCCGGTATGGGAGACAGTGACCATCGGGAAGAATATTCCGCCGATCTTTACGCCCGTGAGATTGTTGCCGTTGCTGACAAGTGCAACATGGGACCTGATACCATCCTGGTGTCCCATAGCTATGGCGGGGTCATGTCGATTCGCGCAGTGGCGCAGCATCCTGATCGTTTCAAGGGGTTGATCCTGCTCGACTCAGGTGTCAAGCACCCGGATGACGTGACCCCTACCGAACCAGACCGGCTCGCGAGGGCAAAACTCTATCCCACCTCGGAGATAGCCCGGTCAAGATTTCGTCTGCAGCCGCCCCAGCAATGTGAGAACCAGTATGTTGTGGATCACATCGCCCGCACCTCAATCGAATATATCGATGACGGTTTCGGCTGGAAGTTTGATGAAGAACAGCGTTCACGGATGAAGGCATACGAAGACCTTGAGGCTGACTTCAGGTCCATCGCCATCAAATGCGCGTTGATTTACGGCGCTGACAGCGATTCCTTTAGCTCGAAGAGCGCGGCGCACATGAAATCCCTGCTCCCGAGCCTTGAGATCACAGAACTGGCCGATGCCCAGCATCACCTGTTCCTCGACCAGCCGGTTACTTTTATGGAAACCCTGTCGAAACAACTCGACGCCTGGAAGTAGTGGCGCTAGGGTAGGGGGGGCGCGCGTTAAGCACATGAGGTCGAGGGAATTTTACTCCGACCCCACTTTTCCCGCAGTCTGCCTCAGCAGGCCTCAAACAGCCCGGCTGCACCCATACCACCACCAATACACATGGACACAATTCCATACTTCTTCTCACGACGCTTGAGCTCGCGAAGAATGTGGCCGGTGAGACGTGAACCCGTCATGCCGAAGGGATGGCCGATTGAGATTGAGCCGCCGTTGACGTTGTAGATCTCTGGATCAATTTCCAGCGCATCCCGGCTATACAGGCACTGTGACGCGAACGCCTCGTTCAGTTCAACCAGGTCAATATCAGCCATGCTCAGGCCCGTGGCTTTGAGCAGTTTGGGTACCGCAAATACTGGTCCAATGCCCATCTCGTCCGGCTCACAACCAGCGACGGTCCAGCCGCGGAAGAATGCCATCGGTTCGAGTCCAAGTTGCTGTGCTCGTTCTGCGCTCATCACAAGTGTCATGGATGCGCCGTCAGAGAGCTGTGAAGCGTTACCGGCTGTCACTGTGCCATCTTCTTCGAACACAGGCTTAAGGCTGGCAAGGCCTTCCAGCGTTGTTTCAGGACGGTTACATTCGTCGCCGACACAAACACCATCAACGATTTCAGTTTCCTTGGTTTCCTTGTTAACGATCTTCGCGTACTTGGTCTTCATGGGTACGATTTCGTCGTCAAACAGACCTGCCTGTTGTGCAGCGGCCGTGCGCTTCTGGCTTTCAAGGGAAAACTCGTCCTGATATTCGCGCGAGACGTTGTAGCGTCTGGCAACAACTTCAGCCGTGTTACCCATTGCCATAAAGATGTCTGGAGACTTCTCGCGGATCGTCGGGTGAATATCGGATTTTCCCGGTGTCTGTCTTTGATTGGCAGAGATGGACTCCACACCACCGGCGATCATGACTTCTGAACAACCACTTGCGATCTGGTTAGCCGCAAATGCGATGGAATTCAGGCCGGATGAACATGCCCGACTGATAGTGGAACCTGCAGTTGTGACGGGCAGCTGGGAGAGAATGACCGCGAGCCGTGCGATGTTTCCGCCCTGTTCACCTGTCTGGCTTGCTGCGCCAACGATGACGTCTTCGACTTCAACAGGATCCAGCTTTGGATTGCGTTCAAGCAGGGCATTGATACAGTGGGCCACCATGTCATCTGGCCGTGTCAGGTTGAATGTACCCCTGAATGATTTAGCCAGCCCTGTTCTTACACTATCTACAACGACTACGTCGCGCATACGTTTCTCCGTTCGAATTGCTTAAAAAAGGGGGCTATTGTGCCCATATCGAATGTCGGCCACAAGCGGCCGAGGATTCGGGGCGTAGAGCGGTTTTTTGCTGTCCAGAGGTGGCTGGATTGATCTTGATCGGTAAATACATAATAGTGCCGGCTCGGAAGAAAATGGGCACCTCCACATGACTTATTTACTAGCCATCGACCAGGGAACAACAAGCACCCGGGCAATTCTGTTCTCCACTGAAGGCGAGCCCGTGGGTGTCGCACAGCAGGAATTTGAGCAGCACTTCCCTGACGATGGGTGGGTTGAGCATGATCCGGAGGATATCTGGCAGTCGACCATTGATGTCTGCAAGGAAGTGCTCAAGGAAAATGATGTGTCTGCCTCCGAGATTGCAGGTATCGGAATCACCAACCAGAGAGAAACCACCATTGTCTGGGATAAAAAGACCGGTGAACCGGTGTACAACGCGATCGTCTGGCAGGATCGTCGAACAGCGGACTTTTGTGAAACCCTGATCGAGGAGGGACTGGAACCCTGGATCACCGAGAAGACCGGGCTTTTGTTAGACCCGTATTTCTCAAGTACCAAATTGAAATGGATTCTTGATCATGTGGACGGCGCGCGGGACAGAGCGCATGCCGGAGAGTTGCTGTTCGGGACAGTAGATACATTTCTGCTTTGGCGCCTCACGGGCGGCGCAAGCCATAAAACTGATGCGACCAATGCATCCAGGACCATGTTGTTCAATATCCATAAGCAGGAATGGGATGAGGAGATTCTGACCAGATTAAATGTGCCGCCATCAATGTTGCCGGAGGTTGAAGACTGTAGTGCGGATTTTGGCCACACAGAGCCGGGCCTGTTTGGTGCGGCGATTCCGATTCTGGGGATGGCGGGTGACCAGCAGGCGGCATTGATCGGGCAGGGTTGCTTCCGGGAGGGGATGATCAAGAGTACCTACGGGACCGGTTGTTTCGTGATCATGAATACCGGCGATGAAGCTATCGAATCAAAAAACAAACTCCTGACGACGGTGGCATACCGGATTGATGGAAAAGTTACCTATGGCCTGGAAGGCAGCATCTTCGTAGCAGGTGCCGCGGTACAGTGGCTTCGTGATGGTCTTAAACTGATCTCCGACGCAGCAGAAACAGAATCGATTGCCAGTGCCCACCCGGTAAGTCATGGCGTTTATCTGGTTCCGGCATTCACGGGGTTGGGTGCACCTTACTGGGACCCGAATGCCAGGGGCGCGATACTTGGATTGACCCGTGATTCCGGCATCGGCGATATCGTCACCGCGGCGCTCCAGTCAGTGTGTTTCCAGACACAGGACTTGCTGTCAGCGATGCAGCACGATGGCGCGGTGCCAACTGTCCTCAGAGTTGATGGTGGTATGGTCGAGAACAATTGGGTGACCCAGCATCTTGCGGATATCCTGCAGTTACCCGTAGACAGGCCGCGCGTCATTGAAACGACTGCACTGGGCGTTGCTTATCTGGCGGGGCTACGGGCGGGAATATTTGTGGAGCTGGACGACGTTGCGGCGAAATGGCAACTGGAACAGAGGTTTGAGCCTGTCATGCAACCGGAGACCGCGGCCACGCTTTATAAGGGTTGGCAGAGCGCCGTCGCCAGGGTGAGAAGCTAAACGCGGGCAAAAAGTCATTACAAACTTGTTACAAAACCCCTTCTTTTTCGGGTATTTTGGC
>JABBBA010000425.1:0-1870 GCA_018607685.1 K189A clade bacterium
GTAGCCCTTTTCGTCGACATTCAGCATGTCGGCAAAGGCGGGCATCTGCGGTATGTAGGAGCTGGCGAAGAAGAAAACGGCATACGACAGGCTTATCAGAATCAGGAAATTCCTGTCAGTAATGATGAAACGGATGCCCTCGACAATCTGGCCGACCGTTGATTGTTGGGCCGTGGTAGCGGTATCGGCGGGAGCCACCTTCAGATCCAGCAGTATCAGAAACATCAGGAAAAACCCGGCGCTGCAAAATGCGAAGAGCAGCCACGTGTCACTGATAGCAATGATCAGTCCGCCGAGGGCAGGCATCACCATGCGGGTTGCCTGCCAGATCACCGTCGTTAGTGCGACGGCACTCATCATGTCTTCACGATCAATAAGCGCCGGGAAAATGGATTGCCTGGCAGGCCAATCGAATCCGGTGATAACGGATATTGCACCGGCAATGGCGATTACCTGCCAGACCTGTACGGTTCCGGTCCAGTCTAGATAAGCAAGTAGTGCCAGCAGTGCTGCGGTAAGTAATGAAGTGACAATCAGTAGCATGCGCTTGTCAATTTGGTCGGCCAGGGCGCCGCCAAACAAGGTGGTTGCGATCGCCGGCAGGCCTGCGGCCGCGCCAAGATAACCTAGCATGAGACTACTGTTAGACAGTTCATAGACAAGCCAGCCCAATCCCATGACCTGCAATTGAGTGGCACCTACGGAGGTAAACGAACCCAGCCAATACTTAAGGAACTGTTTATGCCTGAGGGCGGTGAATTGATGAGCGAGCACGAAACCATCGCTTGCTGGGAACGAATGTCGACTATAGCAGAATGCCTTGAATGCCGGATGTCATCGCTGCACACTGATGTACTTTGTACGACGGGAGAATAATCATGGCTATCAAAACCATCGTCAGAGAATCGGGAAAGTTTCTCTATGACAATTTTCATTTTGCAGAAGCAGTCGATTGCGACGGTCTTCTTCTATGCTCAGGGATCATCGGCACCGGGCAGGGAGGGGAAGTTCCGGGTGATATTAGTGAAGAATTTGATAACGCGTGGTCCGGCGTCATTTCACTTTTAAAAGAAGCAGGGGCTGATGCAAGCCACATTGTGGAGTACACCAGCTACCATGTGGGGTTACAGGCGAATATGGCAGCGTTTATGGAAGTGCGCGATAAATATCTCTCTGCACCCTGGCCAGCATGGACAGCAATTGGGATCACTGAATTAGCGGTGCCGGGCGCTCACGTAGAAATCAGAGTTACGGCAAAGCTACCCTGAATAGAAAGGCTCCATAGTCCTGGTTGGCTCTTCACTTGAGACGAGTTGAGTGATTAACGGGACGACTATCCTCATGAGTCGAGGCAATGCCTCTATAATTATGAATCTACCAGTCGTTGAGAAACCCTTTGTTCTACCTGTCTGAAATTTACCAAAACAGGAATTATCAGTTCTGGACCTTGCAACTGCTTGGGTGGGGCGGCTGGATGACGTTGTTTGCGCTTCGAGACGCTTATTGGGGCCAGTCCTATGAGCGAATTCTCCTGTTGGCTATAGATGCTGTCGCGGGCCTGATATTGACTACAGGTCTACGCTATATCTATAGAGCCGTATGGGAATGGCCGGTGTATCACCGGGTTATTACGGTGGTGATTGCTTCTTACGTTATGGCGCTGATTTGGCAACCTATCAAGAACTTTTCCCAGTTCTATTACTTCCAGGATTTTGAGCTGATAGCAGCATACGGCTACCTGGGATATTTTTCGGGCATTATCGGCTACTCCTACTTTCTGATGCTGGGGTGGAGTGGTCTTTACTTTGCGCTTAAGTTCTATCGAATGTTGCAGTTGGAGATTGAGCGCAGCATTCGTGCAGAATCCCTT
>JABBBA010000425.1:1880-3767 GCA_018607685.1 K189A clade bacterium
CACGAGTCGCAGCTTAGAATGCTTCGCTACCAGCTGAACCCGCACTTTCTGTTCAATACGTTGAATGCGATTTCGACGTTGATACTGTCCCGGGAAACAGATTTAGCCAACCAGATGGTGAGCAAACTAAGCCACTTTCTACGGTATTCTCTGGACAAGGATCCGATGGAGCAAGTTGATCTTGAACATGAGGTGAGCACCATCAAACTGTACCTGGAGATCGAACAGGTGCGATTTGAGGAGCGCCTTCAGATTGATCTTTCAATCGAAGATTCGGTCAAAAGCGCGCTGGTTCCCAGCATGATCCTGCAACCGCTGGTTGAAAACGCGATTAAATACGCGGTTGCAGCCCGGGAAAGTGGTGGCACGATTGCAATCTCGGCGTCGAAACAGGGCGAGCAGTTAATATTGGTTGTTGCCGACGATGGACCGGGCATTGTCTCTGACAATGGTGAGCTACCCGAAATGGACGGCGTAGGGATTGCGAACACCAAGGACAGGTTGCAACAGCTTTATGGCAGTGAGCATCGTCTTCATTTCGGTTCAGCAGAACCCCGCGGACTAAAAGTTGAAATCAAAATCCCATTTGAGACAAAAACATGAGAGATACTCTTCACGCAATAATTGTTGATGATGAACCATTAGCCCGTAGGGGTTTGAAAATGAGGCTCGAACAGATATCGGGTGTGGATGTCGTGGGCGAATGTAGTAACGGTCGGGAGGCGCTCAACAGCGTTGCCGAGTTGGAGCCTGATCTTGTGTTTCTTGATATTCAGATGCCGGGGATGAGCGGGTTTGATGTAATTGCAAAACTTCAGCAGGACGATATGCCGTTGATTGTCTTTGTAACGGCTTATGACGAGTACGCTGTAAAAGCATTCGATGTACACGCGGTGGATTATCTATTGAAACCGATCGAGGCCGAGCGCCTTGAAGAAGCGGTTGAGCGTGCGCGCAGCCACAAGGCGCTCGATGGTGCGGTGACCGACAAGCAGCGATTGCTGGAACTGATCATCTCCATCACAGGTAAATCTGAAACTTCCGTTACTCAGCTGTTAAAAGATCATACCGGCGTGACCTCCTATCCCGAGAAGATTGCGATTAAGGATGGCGGTGAAACAACCCTTGTCCAGACAGCAGATATTGATTGGGTCGACGCAGCGGGTGATTACATGTGCATCCACGCCAATGACGAAACCCACGTTATGCGAATCACGATGAAAGAACTGGAGGACCAACTGGATCCCGCTAACTTTCAGCGTGTTCACAGGAGCACGATCGTCAACCTGGATCGGGTCAACAAAGTGTGCTCGCATATGAACGGTGAGTTTCATCTGCTCCTGAATAGTGGCGCTTCGATTAAAATGAGCCGATCGTACAAGGAAAAGGTTAAGCACTTCTTTTAAAGCTGCGGGTGCCGCTGCCGTGTTCTTTAGGGTTCTTTAAACTCTAAAGAGACCTAAGCAGTGATGTTTGCCGGAAAGCTCGCCGTGATATATGTCCTGAGAAATTGTCTCTTAAATGCCCCCGAAAATCTGTCTTCTAACCCGCTGATTCTACTGAATAAACCGTTTATCCTGAGCATTACAAATTGCTTACAAAGCGTATTATGAATTGGCCTTGGTATCGGTGAAGATGTCATAATCACTAGTATTGCGTGCATCCAGAGGGTTAGTAAGCAGACATGGTAAGCCGTCAGGATATAGATGTGCCTTCAGGGGCTCCAATTGCCGTAAATGACGTCACAGTTAATGCCCTTGAGCATACTGTTGAATCTCCGGTAAACGATCATCCTGTTATTTTCCTGCCGGACATTTCCTTTCTGCTGGACGGCCATTTCGAAAAAGTCGGTTTCGATCTTGTTATCACAAACCCTGACGGTGTGGC
>JABBBA010000136.1 GCA_018607685.1 K189A clade bacterium
CATCAGTACCGCGCGGGAACATCTGGCGTCTTACCAAAAGCCAAAGTCGGTTGATTTTGTCGATAGCCTGCCGAAAGCGCCTACCGGCAAGATCCTGAAAAGAGACCTCCGCGACCCTTACTGGAATCAAAAGGAGCGAAAAGTCTGAACGTTAAGTTTTTTATCGGACAACAGATTGAACACAAGCGCTTTAACTATCGCGGCTTGATCTATGATGTTGACCTTGATTTCCAGGGTACAGAAGAGTGGTATAGCCAGATGGCAACCTCGAAGCCGCCAAAGGATGAACCCTGGTATCACGTACTGGTTCACGGCGCCGATCATACGACCTACGTATCGGAAAGAAACCTGGCACCACATACGGGGAAAGAGTTCATTGACCACCCTCTCCTGCCAAATTATTTCAATGGTTTCTCCGGTGGCGTCTATGCACCCATTAACAAGCAATAAGGATTTGCGATGACTATTGCGCTTACGCTTCTGGCTATCTCTGTTCTACTTTTAGCTGCGACTGCAATTTGGCTAGCAAAGACAATGAAATGGATAGACGAGAGGACCATAGAAGACCGCTTCTTCCAGTTGCCCTTGGCCGAACGTCTTGGGCTGCGTAGCGAAATAGAAAAGAAGGCACGAATCATCTCTGTAATCATGCTGCCGCTGTCGAAACTTGGTGTGCGCATTCCCGTTACGAATTTTGAGGGAACAAAAGTTCCCGGTATCTGCCCAACCGAAGCCATGCAGTACGCCAAAGATTACAAACCCGGACCGGAAGATGTGTTCGTCGCTACCCAGATGAAATGTGGCACTACCTGGATGCAACAAATCGTTCACCAGATCCTGACCAAAGGAGAAGGAGAATTTACCGACGACGGTCACCGGCACCTGTATACGATTTCACCCTGGATTGAATCACGCGGCTCAGTAAGACTCGAAAACGCACCGCTAATTAATGGTCGCAGGATTGTTAAAACGCATCTGGCTACCAATCTCTGCCCCTATTCATCAGACGCAAAATTTATCTACGTCGCTCGACATCCGGCGGCCTGCCTCGCCAGTGCCATCGACTTTGTTTCAATGCTGATGGGACCAATGACGCCACACAATAATTTCTGCGACTGGTTTTGCAGTGATGATATGTGGTGGCGGTCCTGGCCCGAACATGTAGAAGGCTGGTGGCGCTGGAGCCAGGAGAGGGACAATGTCCTTTTCATACACTATGAGGAGATGCTTGAATCACCCTCGGAAAAGTTGGCGGAAATAGCGCAGTTTCTGGAGGTAGAACTATCAGAAGAAGAACTGGCAAATGCCGTTGAGAAATCCAGTTACAAGTACATGAAAGACAACGAAAACCAGTTTGAAATGAGCCCGCCGACACCAATGTCAGTGGGCAACAAAACGTATTTCGTCAGTGGCAAGAAAGACCGCGGCAAGGATATCAGCCAGGAAGACCAAGACCGGGTTATCGAGTTCTGCAAGAAGCGCCTGGAAGGCGCCACCTATCCGGTGGCGCAGTTCTATCCAGATGTGGTGTAGGCGTTAGTTAATCTGCAGCGGGGCCGTCAAAGGACTTAAGCTCTTCATACCAGCCAGAACCGTTGATCTTCATCGGAATACTACCGAACTTTTCCATGGTATCCAGATGCCTGCGGCGCCCCTGCCAGGCTTCAGGGTCTGCCTGCCAGTCATTGAGTACCTTTTCAGCCTCCTCGTAACTGGGCGCTTCTACCTCATATAGCGACAGATAGCCGGATTTGGTTTCGAGGTCCAGATGGGGACCTGCCAACTTGAAAACCCTGCCACGGACGAAATTGGGACACTTCGTCGTATCTTCAATGTGCTGCTCTACAAACCATTCATCAAAAGCTGCCTGGTCTTCATCTCCCAGTGGTTCACAGAGCCCAATCAGTACATACCGTGGCATGAATCTCTCCTAGCTTAAATGTGAAGCCAATTTGGCTCCGGCATCATCCCTTCCCGCAATTCGGGAAACGGACTTTTGCGTATCGGGGTTAGGTACATTGTTAACCCAGTTACACACCTGCGGGTCTGCCTGACGAATATCACCGGAGACATGAATACCCTCCCCTGTGAATATTCCGGACTTTCCTCCGCAGCTTACCCGGACGTTACCGTCATCAAGCAGCTCATACGTCGTATCAACATCAAATGGATGCGTCATGCTCATATTATTCACCTACCCATTCAGTCAGTTTTTGATGTAACCATCGAACCTTTGATTCCTGGTAACCCGACAGCGTAACTCCGGGCTTATAGGTTGATTCCAGACCCATCTGGACTTTGGGCATGTTGAATACATCCTGGTCGAACACGCGACCGAGGAAGCCAAGTGCCGATGACCATTTCTCGTCATTGCCCAGCCAAAAAATAGGCGCTGCAGGAGGTCGCTCACCCTGGAATGGCATCAACTGGTAGCATTCCATAATCGATGTTCGGTGGTCATCCCCGTTAGGACGGAACCGGTAAACAATCTTGTTAAAGGCACCCCAGGGATGGAAGTTTGGAAACTGTGTGTAGTCAATGGAATCGACGATTTCAGCATCGCAATATTCATCCACTTTATCGCCGGCGTCAGCACGCAACCCTTCCCTGCTCATTGCCGCCAGAAATCCTCGTGCATTCATGCCTTCAGGAATGGTCGGCACTTCAGCCTCAAGCGGGATATCCATCATCGCGCGCAGCATATCTTCATCTGACAACTCGTAATCCAGCAACGGGCTGGGTGTACCACCGGGCGTGATTACTCTGGAACAGTTGTCCCAGACATCAACCTGGCTGTTCACATCGCCAAGGCTTCGCATAATCTGTGGATGGGTACCATTTACATGATACGCCTCGCAGAATGCTTCCTGGGCGATTTTCCAGTTGCAGGGCATGATTCTCGCCACATGCGCCTGTACATAAAGTGCCCCCAGGTCCCATCGTTCAAACTGGTCCGCAAGATCCTTAATGAAAGGTTCAAAGGGTTCACAATCCTGATCAGGATTGATAAAGATAAAGCCTGCCCATGTCGCAATCGGAATCTCGGGGAGAGAAAACTCTTCATCTTTGATTTGTGGGAAATCCCAGCGAGCCGGAACATCTTTTAAACAGCCATCCAGAGTCCACGCAAAGCCATGGAAGGCGCAGCGAATTTCTGAAGCGTGTCCGTCAAATTCTTTCAGCATTCGGCCCCGGTGTAAGCAGGCATTGGGATAGGCCTTGAGCTCACCGTTTTCCTGGCGAACGATCAGGAAGGAAGTCCCTGCGATGTCATAACGTATGTGGTCGCCTACCTCAGGTATCTCTTCTTCCCGCGCGGCGAATTGCCAGACCTTCATCCAGAGATTCTTAACTTCCTTCTCGTGGTAATCGCGGCTGGTGTACCTTTCTTTAGCGAATTCGTTCAGCCCTACATCTTTCGGAGACTGAAGACGGAGTACATCCGGCACCTCATGCGTATCCTGGTCCAACAGGTCCTGATACGTGAGTCCGGGTGACCTGGGCATCGTATCCGGGTCCAGGTCTTTAAACATTTCTGCCATTGTTGTAACTCCTGAAATTATTATTTGTTAATTGTTAGTTCTTGTTTCGTTAACTGTTGGCTGGATTGTCTATCGCCGTGGCGTTGGAATCAATGTCCACGCTCGCAGGGTCAATCCGGTCTTCCGGCGCTTTTGCGTCAAATTCAATGTGAAGTTCATGCATAGCCCGCAGAGAGAAGTTCGGCGCGACCTCAAAGCTGTTCGCACCC
>JABBBA010000035.1:0-3340 GCA_018607685.1 K189A clade bacterium
GCATAAACAGAGGACTACCAGTGAACAGATGGGAACTATTAGACACGGCTGATATACCGCGTGATGGCGGTCAGTTGCGTCTGCTTAAACGTGGCGATGAATTTTCAATTCGGATTTCCGGCTCCCAGGGTGACCTGATGAATTCACGAACCCATAGTTCCGAAGACGCGCTGGGTGCCCTGGCCTGTGCCCGCTGTGCCAGATCAGATTCGGCAAAGGTACTTATTGGCGGTTTAGGGATGGGGTTCACGTTGGCGGCCGCACTGGAGGTGTTGTCTGAGGACGCTCAGGTAGAGGTTGCCGAACTTGTTCCAGCCGTTCTGAAATGGAATCGCGAGTTTATTGGTGTGTGCGCAGGCGAGCCTCTGACCGACAGTCGGGTGGAGGTCATCATTTCAGACGTGGGTGATCTGATCAATCGAGCCTCGGGTGAATATGACGCAATACTATTGGATGTCGACAATGGACCCGAGGGACTAACCCACCCTGAAAACGATGATCTTTACTCGCTGCAGGGACTGGAGTCGGCCTACCATGCACTACGTAAATCTGGTGTGCTTGCAGTCTGGTCGGCAACAGAGGCGCCGCGATTTACAACGCTTCTGAAGAAGACCGGCTTCAAGGTTAAAGAGCAGCGTGTTCGTGCCCACAAGGGAAAGGGGTCGCGGCACATGATTTGGTTAGCATCCAGGGATTAGTTGTTACCGGTTATCCTTTAGGGGATGAAATCGAAATCGCCCAGATATGACATAAATTATATTGATACCTGCAGATGCTGCTCATCAACAGCATACGTATCAAGTCTCTCGGCAGGCATACTGTTTTTTTTCTTCAAAGAACCCTATAAATGAGTAAGTTACTGACACCTCTCGAGTTCCAACGCGGCCGCCCGATGAAAAACCGCTTCATGCTGGCCCCCCTGACAAACTGGCAGAGCCATGAGGACGGTATTCTGTCCGATGAAGAGTTTCATTGGTTAACCAAGCGAGCAGAGGGTGGCTTTGGCCTGACAATGACCTGTGCTGCTCATGTGCAGGAAATGGGCAAGGGATTCCCTGGCCAGCTTGGCGCGTTTGGTGACCAGCATATTGAAGGCCTGAGTCGATTAGCAGAGGCGATCAAGGCGAAGGGGAGCATAGCTAACGCGCAACTGCACCATGCGGGTATGCGATCGCCGGAAGAGATCATTGGCCAGGCACCTGTTAGTGCGTCCGACGATAAAGAAACCGGGGCACGGGCACTTTCCACGGATGAGGTGCATCAACTACGGGATGATTTTATCGCGGCCGCTGTCCGGTGCGACCAGGCAGGCTTCGATGGTGTTGAATTGCATGGCGCTCATGGCTATATCCTTTGTCAGTTTTTCAGCGAAGAAACCAACCGTCGAGAGGATGAGTACGGTGGCTCTTTGCAGAATCGTTACCGGATTCTGGAAGAAATCATTGATGGTGTTCGGCACAACTGTCGTCAGGATTTTCAGCTGGGCGTAAGGCTTTCGCCCGAAAGGTTTGGCATTGATACCGGGGAAGCAATGGAAATGGCCGCGCGCTACCTGAATGATGATCGTTTGGACTTTCTCGATATGTCATTGTGGGATGTTTACAAGGAAGCGGAAGATGAAAAATTCGCCGGTAGTTCTCTGCTCGATTTGTTTGCAGGGCTTGAGAAGGGCCAGGTAAAGCTGGGTGTTGCAGGGAAGATTGGCACTCCGCAGGTCGCTGATCAGGTCATGACCAGTGGAATTGACTGGATCATGCTTGGCCGCGCAGGAATCCTGCAACATGATTTCCCGAACCGATACGCTGCAGATGCTGAGTTCACGCCCGTGGCACTGCCTGTTACAAGAGACTATCTTGCGGACGAAGGCTTGTCCGGCAAGTTTATTGACTACATGTCCAGCTGGCCTGGGTTTGTAGAGGACCCGGCTAAAGATGCTACCGGCTAATTGATATCAGCTGCAGGTCAGGGTATTTGCTCACAATCCGCACGCCCTTAGAGAGTAGAAGTGGCTTTTATTGGTGAGGTTGATGCTGATTGTCATGCAAATTCGGCTGGTCTAACGTTGATCTATATTTTTGACTATTTGAAAGGATATGCAGATGGGTAGAGTTGAAGACAAAGTTTGCCTGGTGACCGGTGGTGGTTCGGGGCTTGGCCGTGCCGATGCGATAGCGTTAGCCAATGAAGGCGCAAAGGTTGTCATAACTGATATCAATAAGGAGAATGGCGAAGAAGTGGCACATGCCGCGGGTAACGGCGCGATCTTTCTGGAGCATGACGTTGCCGAAGAGGATCAATGGCAGCGTGTGATTAAACAAACCCTTGACCATTTCGATGAGCTAAATGTTGTTGTGAATAACGCCGGTATGTTTATACCAGGGTCCGTTGAAGATGTGAGCTGGGATGAATATCGATTACATCAACGCATCCATATGGACGGAGCCTTCTTCGGTATCAAGTATGGCATCGAGACAATCAAGGCTAACGGAAAGTTGGGATCGATTATCAACATTGCTTCGACAACCGCATTGTTGGGATACCACACCAGTTTCGCTTATGGGGCCTGCAAAGGCGCCATCCGAACAATGACTTCGCATGCGGCGATCCACTGCCAGCAGAATCGCTACAACATCAGGGTGAATTGTATTTTCCCCAGTGTGATCCAGACGCCACTGATCGAAAAGTTATATGCGGATGCTGCAGCTGCAGCTGAGGCGAATGGAGATAAACCACCCTCGCCGGTTGATCCAGAGCAAAAAATACCAAGTCCGGGGCTCGGTGAGCCGATGGATGTTGGTTATGCTGTGTTGTTTCTTGCGTCGGATGAGGCGAAGTTCATTAACGGCGCTGAACTTCGCGTTGATAATGGCAGTGTGATTAATCCAGCTCCTTTGTAGCGCTGGACCTGATAGGCTCGGAGGCTAGCGGTAGACATGCCGCCACGTGCGACGAATTTAACCAAGTAGTTTTTTAAGGAATAGTAATGGGTGAAGTGACAACAACAGATTCAGGATTGCAGTACGAAATTTTGGCGAGTGGATCGGGCGCGACGCCAGGACCAACCGACACGGTTAGTGCGCATTACCATGGTACCTTCGAAGATGGCAGGGTGTTTGACAGTTCAGTGGATCGCGGAGAGCCGATAGACCTTCCCGTAAACGGTGTGATTGCCGGTTGGACTGAAGCGTTGCAGATGATGCAGGAGGGCGACAAATGGCGGCTGATCGTTCCGCCGGAATTAGGCTATGGTGCCAATGGGGTTGGGCCCATTCCGGGTAACACGACACTGATTTTTGAGGTGGAACTACTGTCCGTTCGGTGATCCTCTTTCCAAGCTGGA
>JABBBA010000035.1:3350-3744 GCA_018607685.1 K189A clade bacterium
GATGATCACCGGCGCAGGCGGCGGGATCGGCAGGGCAAGTGCGCTAAAGATGGCTAGTGAAGGTGCCTGCGTTATGTGTACTGACCTAAACACACAGGCCGCCGAGGGGACCGTGGCCCTGATTTTGGAAGCTGGCGGATCAGCAGATGCATTGGGTTTAGACGTATCTGATTCCGGGCAGGTAGCGGACGCTATTGATCAGACAGCATCGAAGATGGGTGGGCTAAATATTCTGTTCAACAATGCAGGGGTCGGCGCTGACTTTAGTTGGGAGCAAACCATTGCGATTAATCTCTCCGGCGTTTTTCATGGTCTTGATCATGGCGCCAAGTTTATGGCTGAGCATGGCGGCGGCGTCATCATCAACACGTCTTCCATCGCAGGTCTGGTGGGC
>JABBBA010000366.1:0-1386 GCA_018607685.1 K189A clade bacterium
GGTCAGGGAGACTATACCTCAGCCACAGGTGATCGATTTCAGGGGGAGTTTGCTGACGAGAAACCCCATGGTCGCGGCACCCTAAGTATGAGCTCAGGCAACATCTATATGGGCGAAGTCCACTATGGTGTTATTGAGGGAACTGGCACCCTTGCTTTTGCCGATGGCAGTATCTACCAGGGAGAATTTATCGCCGGGCGCATGCAGGGTAGCGGTGAACGAATCTGGCCTAACGGCAACAACTACAAGGGTCAGTTCCAAAACGACAATTTCTATGGATACGGGATCGCTAACTTCGCCAACGGGGTCATTCATGAGGGTGAATTTGTCGACGGCAAGCCTGAGGGAGAGGGCAAACGAGTATGGCCGGACGGCCGAACTTATAGAGGCTACTGGGAGGCCGGCATTCGCGAGGGCACCGGCACCATGACATTTGCAAATGGCGACAGGTTCGAAGGTGAGTTCAGAGCAGACATGATGCATGGCCTGGGCCGCTGTTATTCTTCAGGGGCTGAAACGCCCTGCACTTTCTTTGAAAACGAACGTTTGGACTAACTTATGAAGATCGGTACTTTTTCTACCTTTATGTCACCCATCTGCACGCCGCAGATGATCAAGGAATTTGCACAAAGCGCCGAGGGTATCGGGCTCGATTCTTTGTGGATGGGCGAACACGTCGTCCTGTTCGACAAAACCGAATTCCCCTATCCGGGATCAGCTACCGGCAAACTGCCGGTCCCTGAAGGTGGCGGGATGTTAGACACCGTTGCCACCTTCGGTTATCTGGCTGCCTGCACCAGCACCTTACGCTTTGGCACTGGCATCACGCTGCTGCCCCAGCGTAACCCGATCTACACCGCCAAAGAATTTACAACGCTCGACTGGTTAACCCAGGGCCGAATCGATTTCGGCATTGGTGTGGGCTGGTGCAAGGAAGAAGTCGTTGCCTGTGGTTACAATTTCAACGACCGAGGCAAGCGTTGTGATGAGATGCTGCAAATGATGAAACAGTTATGGACTGAGCCGGTCGCTGAGTTTCATGGCGAGTTTTATGACCTCGAGCCCTGCCGCATGGACCCGAAACCAGTCCAAAAACCGCACATCCCCATTATCATTGGCGGTCACAGTGCCGCTGGATTTCGCAGAGCTGCAGAATACGGCAATGGCTGGTATGGCTTCCAGATGGATCTTGAAGCAACGGCCCAGGTGACACTAAAGCTGGATGCTGCTCTTGCCAAAGAAGGCCGCAGCCGAGACGACTTCCAGTTAGTCATCACCCCGCCCTATCAGGTTACCCCTGACATGGTTAAGGGGTACGAAGACCTGGGCGTCGACCAGCTTGTTGTCCATCTGGGTAGCCAGAAGGCCGAGCGAATCTCGGCCAGG
>JABBBA010000366.1:1396-3731 GCA_018607685.1 K189A clade bacterium
CCTTCGATTACATTATTGTTGGCGCCGGTACCGCCGGCTGCGTGTTGGCGAACCGGCTCACGGCCAATGGCAAACACAAGGTCCTATTGATCGAGGCCGGCAAAAAAGACAATTACTTCTGGATCAATATCCCGGTTGGTTATCTCTATACCATCAATAATCCCCGCACAGACTGGTGCTACGAAACTGAACCAGACCCTGGCCTGAACGGTCGAAGCATCGGCTACGCCAGGGGCAAAGTGCTCGGCGGCTGCTCTTCTATTAACGCCATGATCTACATGCGCGGCCAGCGCAGCGACTATGATCACTGGGCACAACTGGGCAATCGGGGCTGGTCCTGGGATGACGTTTTACCGGTGTTCAAACATTCCGAGGATTACCAGCACGGTGCTGATGAATTTCACGGCGCCGGTGGTGAAATGCGCGTCGAGGAACGCAGGGTTAACTGGGAAATTCTTGATGCATGGCGAGACGCCGCCGCCGACGCTGGTATCCCCAAGATCGCCGAATTCAACCGCGGCGATAATTCCGGTAACGCCTACTTTCAGATGAACCAGCGCCGAGGCTCAAGGTGGAGCGCGACCAAAGCGTTCCTGAATCCGGCCAAGGCCAGACCAAATCTGACCATCGTCACACAAGCCCATGTACAAAAACTTCTATTTGAAGAAGTCTCCGGCGAACAACGATGCACCGGGGTCCAGGTCGACACAAAACGCGGAATAGAAACTTTCAATGCAAGCCGCGAAGTATTGCTGTCTGCCGGTTCTATCGGATCACCTCAGATCCTGCAGCTTTCCGGTGTCGGTAACGGCGAGTTATTGAAGGAGAGAGGTGTCGCGCCTGTGCATAACCTCCCCGGTGTCGGCGAGAACCTGCAGGATCACTTACAGGTGCGAACGATCTACAAGGTCAACAATACGGTCACGCTTAACCAACGGGTTAATTCCCTGTTCGGTCTGGCGGCGATGGGCATCGAGTACTTCCTGCTAAAAACTGGTCCGCTCACCATGCCACCATCACAGCTGGGTGCATTTGCAAAGAGTGACGAGGATCAGCCGACAGCAAACATTGAATGGCACGTCCAGCCTTTGTCCCTCGACAAATTCGGCGACCCGCTACATAAGTACAACGCGATAACACCATCTGTTTGTAACCTTCGCCCCTCCAGCCGGGGGCATGTCCGCATCAAAACTGATCGGCCTGATGATTACCCGGCCATTACGCTTAACTACCTGTCGACGGAGGAAGACCTGCAGGTCGCAGTGAAGGGATTGAAGTACACACGCAAGATCATGGCTTCACCGTTACTTAACCGGTTTGAACCGGAAGAACTGAAACCAGGTCCGGATATCGTAACCGACACAGACCTCGAGCGGGCAGCCCGCGACCTGGGTACTACCATCTTCCACCCGGTTGGAACCTGCAAAATGGGGAACGACCCAATGGCAGTGGTGAATGACCGGCTGGAAGTTCACGGTATAAAGGGGCTAAGGGTGATCGATGCATCAGTGATGCCGACCATCACGTCAGGGAACACTAACGCGCCAACCGTAATGATTGCGGAGAAAGGTGCCGGGTTTATTCTTGAGGATGCGCAATAGTCAGGTTGATGCTGTCATCTCGACCGAACCCCACCGTCATCTCAACCTAACCCCACCGTCATCTCGACCAAACCCCACCGTCATCTCGACCGAAGCGGAGAGATCTCAACTTTCCCGAGCAGGAGATTTCTCCAATCGCCCTGCGGGCTCCGTCGAAATGACGGAGGTGGGAGCGTCTTCCCGACCGCAGCGGAGAGATCTGTCTTTTTAACCACCAAGCCCCGTAAGCTCAGCACTAACCTCCCAGAGTTTCTTACACAGCGCCTCATCATCTGCCTGGGGTGAATACTCCGCCAATTCACACTGGTCATAATACTTACCGTTGCTATCAGCAAGCGTTGGGTCACTCGCCAGCATGATGTTGGTCAGCGCACCCTTTTCCGGCGAGATGAAAATCATGCCGATGATCTTGCGAAGAATCCACGGCAGGTCACGGATGATATCCGTCGAAACGGCGCCCGGATGCAGAACGTTAGACGTAACGCCTGTGCCCTCAAGTTGTCGGGCAAGCTCAATCGCAAACAGCACGTTCGCCAGTTTTGAGCCATTGTATGCAGCCTGACTATTGTATTTTTCGTAGCCTTTAAAGACATCGAAATCGATCTTGCCACCGGTATGTAACTTCGATGACACAGTGACTACCCGCGCGGGTGCACTGGCCTTCAGGCAGTCCAACAGCAAATTGGTCAGCAGGAAATGACTCAGGTGGTTCACACCTATTTGCATCTCGAACC
>JABBBA010000164.1:0-3066 GCA_018607685.1 K189A clade bacterium
GAGTCTGTGATAAGATGCGGCTTCGACTTTTGGGGTGGTTTTGGTGATCCGGGGGGGATTGCACCAATAAATCACTCCTTCTGGCTTTGGAAACTTGATGAGACCTCTGAAGAAACATAAAGATGCGAACGGCAAACTGTTCCTGGAAGTACCGCTGCGTGGCGGCGATCTGATTCGGCACCCACTACTGAATAAGGGTACGGCCTTTAGCGCACAGGAACGTGAGGACTTCCATCTCAACGGATTATTGCCCCACGAGAGCAATACGCTGGAGCAACAGGTGCAGCGCGCGGGCTCTGCTATCCGTCGAATGACAGAGCCGATGGACAAGTATGCCAGCCTGGTGACGATGCAGAACAGAAACGAGCAGCTATTCTTTTCTGTGCTTTGCGCCAATCTGCAGGAACTGATGCCGATCATTTATACGCCGACCGTCGGCGCGGCGACCCAACGCTTCAGTCACGAATTTCGTGGCGGCCGAGGCCTGTGGCTTACGCCGGATCACAAAGGGAAGATGAAGGACATTATACGCCGGGGTCCGTTCTTCGACGACATCAGGCTTATCGTCATCACCGACAGCGAATCCATTCTTGGTATTGGTGACCAGGGTGCCGGGGGTATGGCCATCAGTGTGGGTAAGCTGGCACTTTATACCGCCGGTGCAGGCATCCATCCTGCTGAGACATTACCCATTTGCCTTGATGTCGGTACGAACAACGAAGAACTGCTGAATGATGATTTGTACCTCGGGTGGCGTCACCCGCGGTTAAGGGGCGAAGAGTATTTCGCATTGTGTGAGGAATTCGTTGAAGCCGTTGCTGAGGTTTTCCCCAAGGCGTTGATTCAGTGGGAGGACTTTCGTAACAACAATGCGCTTATCCTGCTGGAAGAGTATCGAAATCGTTTTCTGTCTTTTAATGACGACATTCAGGGAACTGGCGCAGTTACACTGGCCGGTGTTCTCTCGGGCCTGCGGGTCAAGGGTGAGAAACTGGCGGGCCAGCGCATCGTTATCCATGGTGCCGGGGCGGCGGGCTACGGTATTGCACTGCAGATTATGGACGAGCTCTCCCAGTTTGGAATGTCAGATGAAGATATTAAGGAGTCCATTGCTGTTCTCGATAGCAAGGGGTTGGTGATTTCAGATCGGCTTGAAGATGATCACTACAAACAGAAATTGGCCTGGCCACGAGAGATGGCGAACAAATATGGGCTGGATGTAAATGATCCAAACCTTGAGCTGGTCGTTGATAACTACAAGCCGACTATTCTGATTGGCTCATCGGGTTCCCCCGGGGCCTTTCACCAGGAAATCGTGGCATCGATGCTCACACATACCGAGCGGCCGATTATTCTGCCTTTCTCCAACCCAACCAGCTTGTCAGAAGCGGTACCTGCCGACCTGCTCGAGTGGTCTAACGGCCAGGTTCTGGTTGCGACCGGCAGCCCTTATGAGCCTGTAGAGCTAAATGGGCGAAGTTACGTCATCGGTCAGGGAAACAACGTCTTTATTTTCCCCGGTCTGGGTCTGGGTGCACTGGCATCAGACTCGACCCAGGTCACCGATGGTATGGTCAGCGCGGCGGCAAGTGCGCTGGCAAAATCGGTCAAGGATGAAGAACTGGAGACAGGGTCTCTGTATCCATCGGTGGTCCGCCTGCGTGAGGTATCTCGTCAGGTTGCCCTGGCGGTGGCACTTCGAGCCGTGGAAGAGGGCGTTGCGCCGATGCGGACCGAACTGGAGATTCAGACGGCCCTGGACGACATGATCTGGGAGCCTGTTTACCCGGAATATGTCCCTGTATAGGGGGCATATTCCAGAATAAGCAGTCTAGCGACTGAGATCCCTCGGCTTCGCTCGGGATAGGTAGCTAGCTACCTAGATCCCTCGGCTTCGCTCGGGATAAACAGCTACGCTGTTTACTTCGGTTGCATCCTGATACCGCCATCCATACGAATGGTTTCGCCATTCATATAGTCATTCTCGATCAACATCTCGGCCACGCGTGCAATTTCCTGCGGTTCACCCAGACGTCTCGGGAACAGAACGGTATTGGCCAGTGACTCTTTGGCAGGGTCTGGTAGGCCCTGGAGCATTGGCGTATTGATCAGGCCGGGTGCAATGGTGTTGACCCGAATACCCATACTGGCAAGATCCCGCGCAATCGGCAGCGTCATGGCAACGACGCCGCCCTTGGACGCACTGTATGCCGCCTGTCCGATCTGCCCTTCATAGGCAGCAACGGAAGCCGTATTGATAATCACACCCCGGCAGCCATCGTCTGTAACGGGTTCATTATTGACCATAACCGTTGCCGCAAGACGGATGACATTAAAGGTTCCAACGAGGTTTATGTCGATGACCCGCTTGAACCAGTCCAGCGGCATTGGACCGTCTCTGCCGACGGTTCTGCTGGGCGTTCCGATACCGGCATAGTTACAACAGATATGTACGGTACCAAATGCTTCCTGTACCCCGGCAATCCCGGCCTGTACAGACGCTTCGTCGGCAACATTGACACTGAAATAAGCCGCACCGTCACCCAGTGTTTTAGCTCTTTCCTGCCCGAGGTCGTCATTCATATCAAAGATAGCTATCTTTGCGCCCTTGCTGTGCAGCAGTTCGGCGGTTGCCCAACCCAGTCCTGATGCGCCGCCGGTAATGATGGCGACTTTTCCATTGATATCCATGGTTAACTCCCTATAGGTGATAAATTCGCGCGCCATGATATCAGGCGAAACTGCTTTGTGGCGGCTTTATCGCGCAAATGGTTTGTGGGTAAAGATTCGCCACAATAATAGCTAATGGAATGATCGTCCTGGCTTATGGCTGAGATACTGAGAAATCTATATAATCGCCCGGTTTCCGTGGTCTTGAACTGAATTAGCCTATGCCCAAGAATAAGATGATCCCGATCGTTAAGAATCCGTTTACCGAGTCCAAACCTATGGAGTTTTCGGCGCCGGGTCAGATCGACTATCAACCTGGTCCCTACGAGGAAACCCTCGAGGAAGCCCATAATATTACGCAAAAACCCTTTGAATCTGCGGGTTTTAGAAATATAC
>JABBBA010000164.1:3076-3724 GCA_018607685.1 K189A clade bacterium
GGATGACGGTGTGGGAAAGGATCAAAGTCCTGACCTCAAAACCACCAAAAATTCAGTTTCAGAACTGGGGGCCCAATCTCGATGGTGCGTCACTGGTCACCGCGGTGATTGAGGTGGAAGGCCGGGATGTTGCGCTTTACGGGCACGACTTCACCATCCGCGCCGGTTCCATGGATGCTACCAATGGTAAAAAGCTTGCTCGCCTTTATGAGTTGGCGGGTAAACACAAGATTCCGCTTATCGGCATGAACGATTCATCCGGCGCTTTTGTACCCGCCGGTGTCGGCGGCCTTGATGGTTATGCCGAGGCCTTCACCGCCCTTAGAAAAATTAGCGGTGTTGTTCCTTCTATCATGTGTATGTTTGGATTTAATGCTGGCGGCGGTTCCTACCTGCCGCGCCAGGGCAGCTTCCTGATTCAGCCGAAAGAAACTTTCTTCGGGTTGACTGGACCCGGCGTAGTGAAGTCTGTTCTCGGTGAAGACGTCACCGCCGATGAGCTTGGTGGACCCGCTGTCCACTCTCAAAGTGGTGTCACAGACATCACCGTTGAAGATGAAGTTACTGCATTGCAAACCGCCAGGGAATTACTTCGGTATCTGCCAAGTGGCAATGCAGAGATGGCACCTTTCCAGCACACATCCGATC
>JABBBA010000095.1 GCA_018607685.1 K189A clade bacterium
GAACATCTGTGCTGCTCGATGTTTCAGCGCCTGGAAGGATCCGATGGGAACACCAAACTGTTCACGGGTCTTGAGATATTCAATCGTTCGCTCAAAACATTCCTGGATGCTGCCCAGCATTTCTGCCGCCAGCAGAATCCGGCCGGTATCGAGTACTTTATCCAGCACATCGGCGCCCTTGCCTTCTTCACCCAGCAACACACCTTCTGCACCAGCAAACTCAACGTTGGCTGCGTTTCGGCTGTCAGCCATAATAGTCCGTGTCACCGATACGCCGCTCGCTTCACGATCCACTAACACCAACGTCAGGCCATCGCGATCACCGGCGTTACCAGATGACCTCGCAACAACCACAAGCTTGTCAGCAACATGGCCATCAAGCACAAACTTTTTGCCGCCTGTTACCTTGTAACCACCACCCGACTTTTCGGCGGTGGTGCTGGCACCGTAGGGGTTGTGATGAGGAGTCTCTTCGAGCGCAAGTGCCAGCAGCAGTTCGCCGCCTACTACCTGGCCCAGTAATTCAGTTTTTTGTTCCTGGGTACCACCGTGGAGAAGAGCGCTGGTTCCTAACACTGCAGTTCCAAATAACGGAGAGGCTGTCAGCGTTCGACCACATTCTTCCATTACTACCCCAAGCCCCATGTAACCAAACCCAAGGCCACCAAAGTCTTCGGGGACTGTAATACCAGCCCAACCGAGTTCGACCATCTGCCGCCAGGTATCGCGATCAAAACCTGATTCATCTTTATCATCACGCAGACGACGCAACTGGGTAATGGGAGTGTTGTCTGAACAGAAATTCTTCGCAGAATCCTTCAGCATGTTTTGATCTTCATTTAATACCAATGGCATTTCTTATACTCCTGAATCTGGTCTGTACCAATTTAAACAGCGGACGATAATACCACTGTCGCAGCAAGGATGCTGCCCGGCAATTAAGGTGAATTCACGGTGGATATTCAGCGATTTATGCGACTATTTACCCGTGAACTTAGCGGGTCGTTTCTCAAGAAAAGCCTTAACACCCTCCTTGTTGTCTTCTGACGCACCGGCAATTCCCTGCAGGTTGGCCTCCAGTTGGAACTGCTCGGAATAACTGTTGGAAGATGTCTCCCAATAGGCTTTACGCATAAGGCCGAGCGACCTTGGTCCGTTCGCCAGGCGCGTGGCGAATCCCATCGCTTCTTCCATTAGCTTGTCGTCGTCTACAACCCTGTTAACCAGCCCCCATTCAAGTGCAGTTTCGGCGGGCAAACGCTCGGCGAGCATCGAGAGTTCAACTGCCCGCCTCCATCCAATGATACGAGGAAGCAAATGGGTCGCACCGCCATCAGGAACCAGCCCGATGTTTGCAAATGCCTGCAGGAAGTATGAGCTTCGAGCTGCGACAACAATATCCGCCATCACGGCGAAGCTCATGCCTACCCCCACCGCCGGGCCATTGACGGCGCTCACCATGGGGATTTCCATATTCCGTAATTTGGTCATCACCGGGTGATAATGCGTTTCAAGGACACTGCCAGCAGGTGGAAGGCCATCAGCGCCCCCCATTTTCTGTATGTTGGCACCCGCACAGAATGCGCGACCTTCTCCGGTTATCAACAGGCATCGCGCATCACTTCGGATGATGTCGGTGATAGCAGACGACAGTTCCTGGACCATATCAGGCGACAATGCGTTTAATACCTCAGGCGCGTTAAATTTAAGGATCGCAACTTTATCAACATAATCAATCGCAACATTTTTATAGGACATATTCAGCTCAGCAGTTTCTTTAGTTTAATAAGTAAGGGTTAACAGTTTCAGGCAATCAGGTAACAGACTAGCGGGGTCGCAGACCTCTTGCATAGTCATTAAGAAATACACCCTCCGGGTCATGCTCATCACGAACACGCCACCAATCATGCCACCGTGGATAGATGCGGGCAAAGTCATCGCTGCCTAAATAGTTCACCTTGCCCCAGTGGGGACGCCCACCATAAGCCAGGAATACCTCTTCACAGGCTCGATAGTAAGGTTCCTCATCCAGTCTGATGTCCTGATGAACAGATATTGTGACGGTATCGCGATCTGACGCCATCGACAGCCAGATATCATCCGCAGCAACCGTGCGATATTCCACGGGCCACTGCACATCCGGAAATCGATTGTGGATCAATTGTCGAATCTCTGCGAAACACACCAGGCCATTCGCTGCGGGCACACTGTATTCCATCTCCGTATGTAAATGTGGTCTGTGACTTGGCAGGACCTCGTAGCTCCAGGCGACTCTTCCACCCTCTTCCGCCAACGGGTATTCGGGTTCAGTGGCCACTGGATTGATCGTCTTTATATTGGCTTCGTCAGATCCCGGATACCAGAAAAACTCGAATCTGTCGTTTTCAGCAATCAGGTCGGGAATTTGATCGACGGTGTCAGCATAGGTGGCGATACGAATCTGTTCGCTGAGGACCGCGCTCTCCTGCAGGTTCATCCTGATGCGTGTTATCAGCCCGGCAGACCCGACACTGAGGCGGGCAATTTCGAATAAGTCAGGCCGCTCGGATTTCGAACATTCAACCTGCTCGCCATTAGCCAATATGATGTGCAGCCCGGTGACCGAAGCTGAAATGTTTTGAAGATTTCGACCGGTACCATGGGTCCCGGTCGCTATAGCGCCGCCAAGTAATTGACGGTCAATATCGCCCTGGTTTCTTAAGGCCAGCCCATGGTCGTGTAACTGACCGCCGAGACTGTAAATCGAAGACCCCGCTCTGACCCAGGCCTCCTGAGCTTGAATGTCTACGTCAAGGAGGCCTGTCAGCCCACTGCTATCGACTATGACGGAATCATTGGTGACCACGGGCGCGTGACTATGACCGGCACCCGCGACCCGGATCGTCTTGCCTGCCTGCGCAGATTGGCTTACAACCGCTGCGGCATCAGCTTCGCTGCGGACAAAAACAAGAGATTCCACTGAGGCTTGTTGGCGACCCGACCAATTTTTCCATTGCATGGAGGCGTGTTCCGGAGACGTTCACCCTTGAGAACCCGAGACTGTAGCATATTCAAAATACTATGTAAGTGATTGATTTAACATATCAATAGCGGCTTGAGTAGCCTGGATAAGTCCCCCCGCATCGGCGAGGTTGCGGCCCGCAATATCGAATGCCGTACCGTGATCTACGGAAGTACGGATAAATGGAATACCCATGGTCGCCGTAATACTTTCTTCGAAGTTATGCACTTTGATCGGGATATGGCCCTGGTCATGATAGAGCGCCAGCACAGCGTCAAACTCTCCAGCTATCGCCCGATAGAAAATGGAATCAGCCGGAAAGGGGCCCCTGATATCAAGGCCCAGGGATTTGCAGGTTTCTACGGCCGGCGCGATTTCTTCTATTTCTTCCCGTCCCAGCATGCCGCCCTCACCACCGTGAGGATTTAGCGCAGCAACAGCAACCCTCGGGCTGCTGATCCCCCAATTCTCAAGGCTCTCAACCGTCAACTTGAGTTTTTCTACCAGAACGGGTTGCTTTACATAGGCGACCGCCTCCGCAAGCGATTTATGGGTGGAGAGGTGAGCGACCTTCAATCCCGTTGTCATCAACATGGTGGCCGTCAAATCCGCCCTGGTCATCCGGGCCAGAATTTCCTGGTGGCCAATGTCTCCATGAAATCCTGCCGCATGAACCGTGCCGAGATCGGGTTCTCGTTGCCTGAAATCTC
>JABBBA010000368.1 GCA_018607685.1 K189A clade bacterium
CACCGACCCGCGCCCCCCGTGGAAAGGTGTGCCGGGTTAACTGATTCTGGATAGTTGACGCTTCTTCGTTCTGGTCATCGTCTGCATATCCCGTGACCATGACAGGTTCAGAAACGGTTAATCTGGCTGCAACCCCGGTGTAGCTGTGAACTCGCCAGTGGTCATCGACGTTGGGCTTTGCTGGTGGTGCGGTTAGTTGGGGCAGCGAGGGGCTCTCTTTGAGGCTTCCGCGGGTTGTTTTGTTTGTCTCAACGATCTCAAATGGATCCTGCGTCAAAACGTCACGGGCGCGAAGCAGAAGTGATTCGTCCTTTTTAAGTGTTTCAATGCCGAGCAGTCGTCCAATGGCGGAACCTGCAAACGAATTCAGCTTCGGTAGTCCAAGGTAGCACCGATACCTGGCCCTGGTCATGGCGACGTAAAGCAGACGCATGTCTTCCTGTTGCTCTTCGCTGGCGCTCAGGCTCCTGTGATGTTCATTGTCACCAAGTTCCAGGCCGGATATATACCCGTCGTCCTGCTCAATATGAAAGAGCGCGGGATCGTTGCTATTCTTGCTGCGTTTGGAAAAAACAGGCATTGGAATCATGACAATATCGTACTCAAGGCCTTTGGCGGCATGCATCGTAACGATCTTGACGAGGTTCTCATCACTTTCCAGTCGGAGCTGTCGATCTTCAGCAGAGACGGCACCGGCATCCCCCTGTTCGTGACCGAACCATTTGATTAGCTGGTACATCCCATTGAGGATGGCTGACTGTTTTTGAAGTATTTCTATCAGATGCCGCAGGTTGGTAATTTGTCTTTCGCCTTCCGGAAGCTGTAGCCATTTTTGCGCAAGCTGGCGTCGCTCCATCAGCGAATTGAGCATGGGTGCTACATCCTGATCGAGCCACATGTCATGGTAGGCGCGAAATTCCGCCAACACCGCCTGCTGCGCCTGTATGTCATGGTTCAGACGATCGATATCGGCGGCGGTTGTCTGCATGAGACGAGTAGCGAGTGCCGCCTTGATCGCCTGGTCGTTCGCAGGCTCGAGTATAGCTTCTAATATCAGTTTAAGGTCAGCGGCCGTATCCTGTAGGAAGACACTCTCAAGGGTGAGATAAACGCTTTGCACACCCCGCGCGGAGAGCGCTCGCTGTGCGGCGATGGCATCAGCCCTCCTTCTGACCAGAAACGCGATTTGCCCTGCCTTGACCGGTTCGCCATCAAGATTGGCATGGTTATCGCCATTGATCAGCGAAACGGTTTGTTGCGCAGCATAGTTCATCGCTCTTTCAGTCAGCTCCGCAACGCTGGTGAATCGATCAGGATCTTCAATGACGAATAGCTGATACGGGGGACATTCGTCGTCGTTGATTGTCATCTTCATACCAGCGTGTATTGAAGCTGGTTTCACTGGCACGAAGGGCATGTCTGCGTCGTTGCCAAAAATATTGGTCTTCTGAAACAGGATATTGGTTGCGTCGATGAGCGCGGGCGAAGAACGCCAGTTCACATCAAGGTTATGACGCGCATTCGATTGTCGCCGGGCGTTGATATAAGTGTAAACATCGGCGCCCCGGAAGTTATAGATGGCCTGTTTAGGATCGCCGATCATCAACAGTGCATGTCCGGCCTTCTTTTCATCATAAATGTTGTCATGGTATACGCGGGAAAAAATGCTGTTCTGTACGTTGTCGGTATCCTGGAACTCGTCGATCATCGCAATGGGCCAACGATTCGCCATGGATTCCGGCAGGGGCGAACCTGGCCGATTCACCGCCTGTGCAAGAGATGTCAGCAAATCGTCGATGGTCATTTTGTTCCAGGTTTCTTTGTGCTCCTGCATCAGGTTGGAGACACTGGCGAATACCTGATGCCAGAGGTTGGTCGTGGCGGCATTAATACCGGCATGAACCTCGTCGATCAGATTCAGGGCGGGGTGTTCAGGAAGAGCACCGCCCTTTTTTACAGCACCGGCCAGAGAATCGGCCGAATAGATGCCCCAGAGCTCGTTGTCCAGGTCGAGGGCAGGCGAAAGACAAAACGCCGTCATTTGGCCGAGTCTCAGGTAAGGTTTTTTATTTTTTTTGAGATCTGCGTTAACCAAAAGATGTTCGAGGTCGCCATCTGTCCAGAGTCTTTTAACCTCGCGAGCTCTTATGACAAGCTCATTAACATCTTCGAAGGTCTCTGGTGGGAAGACCTGTAACGCTCCGCGAAAAAGGAAGGGCGACAGTTTTCTCGCCAGGGTCGCCGGATTTGGCCAAAGTGTTAGCGCCAATTGGCGTATGTCACCCTGTAGCGGCATGAGCTGTGTTCGAAAGCAGTCTTCGGCGGCAAGCTTAAGCAGTTGGTCCCGTTCTGCATTCAGCTCCTGATTGAAGAGGCTGCCAGATTCAAATGTCTGCTCACCAAGAACTCTTGCGCAAAAACCGTGAATGGTGAAGATGCTCGCTTCATCGATCAACTGGCTTGCCGCCGTCAACAATCTGAGGTCAATCGATGAATCGGTTGAAGTTTCCAGCAGGAGCTGCAGAAAATAATCATCGCTTACACCTGACCTGAAGGCGAGCCGCGCCTCTTCAATTCGTTTTGAGATTCTGTGTTTTAGCTCATCGGTCGCCGCGATGGTGAAGGTCAGGATAAGAATTTCACCAATTGCCCGAGGTCGCTGCCACGGGGAGTCACGACCCAGTAGTAATCTGAGGCACAGATTGGTGATTGTGTAGGTCTTGCCGGTACCGGCGCTCGCTTCAATCAATTGGCCGTGATCAAGCGACATGGTCATTGGGTTAAAAGCAGTGTCGGTGCTATTCATCGACCGTCGCCTCGATAATGGGCTGCCAGATCGATGGGGCATCGTTTATAAATCGTTCATGAAAGGCGTCGGGGAGCTGGAACAGTCGTGCCCAGTACCGGTCGTGGCCTTCGGCGCCCGGTTGATCTCTTTCCCAACCCTGGCGAGTTTTCAGGATGGCGCTATCTTCATCCAGGCCTTTCAGTAGACTTTCAGTAATAGTCCTGCAGGCTTCAGGGGGTAAAAATAAGGGCGTCGTGACGCCTTCATCGTACAACGCCAGTAAACCGCTCAGCACTGTTTCCGCAGTCGCTGGATCAATCGGCATGAGCCTGCTTACCTTTGCATCATCCTTGTCTCCTCGAAATACAAAGAGGGTAGAAGTGTCGGGTTGTACCATGTTTGCGGCCAGGTGTTGGACCCAGGTGTCGAGCAGGTGTCTGGCGCCAAGCCGTCCTGCCCTGTAATTAATGATGCTGTCTCCGTAGAGGTTATCGAGTTCGAGGGTCAGCGAAGTGCCGTTGAGTTCGATGCTGTTCTTGATCAACTTCCTGGGAAGGTTAAGGTAATCCGCTACTCGCGCATGGATCTGCTGTGCCTGTGCGATCTCTCGTTCAAGGTGTTGCTCGCCGATTTTTCCAGGTAGTACGGCGCCCGACAACGATACCTGGCGTTTGAATTGATCAAGGTCCTGTTCATCCATCAGGATATCCAGCGCCGCGTCGGCCAGTTGGAACCGCTCCAGCGAATCCAATTCAAATGACTCAACATCTTTAAGGTCCGCTTCGTCTCCATCGAGATAAACGCCTAACCGTTGCTGCAGGAAGTATTTTCCAGGATGACTTAGGAAACGAGACAGCTGCGCGACACCGGTGCATGCGATTGCTTCATCAGACTCAAGGGGGGTCTGTATAAAAGGTGGCGT
>JABBBA010000402.1:0-2890 GCA_018607685.1 K189A clade bacterium
AACGGCTTTGCTGGCGCTGTTTTGCACGGACATGATGATCTCTATTCTTTGCAGACCGATTTTTTGGATGCAGAAGCGAGCGAGGGCTATCGTGGCTTCGGTGGCGATACCTTTACCGGTGCTTGGGGTTTTGATCCAGTAGCCGAGATTGGCTATCGGGTGCTCATCGATCTGGTTGACGCCGCAGCCGCCATGAAATTCACCGTCATCTTTGCTGAAGATGCCGAAGCTATAGGCAGAGCCGTCTTTCCAATTGGGCGTGATGGTTTCCAGCCAGTCTGTGGAATCGCGCCTTTGATAGTCTGGATGACACCAGGGCAGGAATTCAAAGACCTGTGCGATGGATTCTCGTGCGGCCTGGAACAATACGTTTTCATCGCTGGTTTCATAACGGCGAATCAGGAAGCGTTCAGTCTCGAAGGCCAGCGGAATGGGCGTGGTCAGGTTCAACTGAATTCTTCAGTGGTATAGGTGAGAACTTCTGTGTCCTGCCAACCCTGTGGATCGAGTCCTGCTTTACGTCTTAGCTCGGTGATGAATTGTGTCGGGTCATTGAGCTGCTCCCAGACCGAGGGCAGATATGTCGCCTGGCTTGTGCCCTCCTTTATAATCAGTCCGTCGATGCCCGGTCTTAGTTTGGCCGCGAGCTCCTGTAAAGAGGAAACAGGCAAGGGTGAGGGTTGGCTCAGGATCGAAATATGGATATCGACCTGTTGGTACTCTGTATGGCTCAGGTTGTTGAACCTTGGATCTTGAAAGGCTGCCGCCTGAGCGTTGTGGGCAATATCCAGTACCAGCGGGCGGTGCGCCTGCAGTGATCCGATACAGCCTCGAAGTTTGCCTGCGATATTCAGGGTGACAAAGGTGGCCCGTTCTTTCTTTAACTGTTCCGGGAATCGGTTCAGGTCGATATTGAAATTCTTTTCGCCTTCCAGGGGGCTGCGGATCGCTTCCCTTGCCAGCTGAATCAGCGTTTGTTTATCCGCGAGTGTCCAGGTGTCGGTGTTCTGTTTTGATGCTTGTTTCACTTGCCAGGCTCCGTAACCGACGACACGATCCTTGTTGCCGGCCGTGTCGCCGGAATTTTTGACATCGACGGTCTCTATGGTGAGGTTATGTGTCTTTATATAGTGCAACAGTCCGTTAACCGGCCGGCAACCGCAGGCCTCGTCACCTTTTAATGTTGCCTCCAGGTTCATGATCTTTCTGGTCGTGTTCGCATCTATCAGGTGTGCCTTGTCGTAGGCTTCAAAGTGACTCAGGTCACTGCTGATGACGATAAGGGTTTCGTCACCACCCCAGAGTTTTTCCAGAACGGTGGCCACGGCTTCTTTGCTGGCGTCGCCGACCACAATGGGTACCAGGGTAAAGTCATCCAGCACGTGTTGTAGAAACGGCAGGTGAACTTCCAGGCTGTGCTCCTGACTATGGGCTTCATCAAGAAAGCCGACGGAAGCGCTGCCCACTATTTGCTGGATGGATTCACTATCGATGGGGATATCACCCAGCGGCGTCCTAAAACACGTGCTTGAAGGCACGGCCATGCCTTTGAAGGCAACCCTGTGTGACGGGCCCAGGAGTACGACCCGTTTGATCCTGTCGTGGGCGCTACCCAGTTTCCTGTATACCTCGCCCGCGACGCTGCCTGAATAAACATATCCGGCGTGAGGTGCGATGATCGCTTTAGGGCAGTCCAGCCCGGCATCACCCTTTATATAGGTGCTAATCATGGCGCTGAGCGCAGCGGCATCATTCGGGTAGAATGTACCTGCAACGGCGGGTTCACGAACGGTTGTCATCAGGTATACCTGGGCTTGTTAAGGACATTGTAATTTCAATAGAGGATGAAACCAAATGTCATCAATAACCACTTGGGATTGGGCGAAAAAGCCCAAACCTGACAATCACGGCAAAAAGGCCACCCAGTACTGGCGCAAGCTGGAAGATGGCAGGGTGCAGTGCGAGGTGTGCCCTCGATTTTGCAAACTCAGGAACGGCCAGCAGGGTTTGTGTTTTGTCCGGGCCTGCGAGAATGATCAGATTGTCCTGAACACCTATGGTCGATCGAGTGGCTTTTGTATTGATCCCGTTGAAAAGAAGCCACTCAATCATTTTATGCCAGGGACCCCGGTACTGTCTTTTGGCACCGCGGGCTGCAACCTTGCCTGCAAATTCTGCCAGAACTGGGATATCAGCAAGTCTCGCCAGATGGACAAGCTGGCGGATGAAGCATCGCCAGAAAAGCTGGCGGAAGTCGCTGAACAAAACGGCTGTAAAAGTATTGCCTTCACCTATAACGATCCTGTGATTTTCCTGGAGTATGCGGTAGATGCGGCGCTGGCGGCCCGCGACAAACACATCAAATCTGTTGCCGTCACGGCGGGCTACGTCTGCCCGGAGCCAAGGGCAGCGTTTTTTGAGCACATGGATGCTGCCAATGTCGACCTAAAGGCGTTCAGCGAGCGGTTTTATCACAACATCTGCGGCGGACACCTGGAGCCGGTGCTGGAAACACTGAAGTACCTGAAACATGAAACCAGCGTGTGGCTCGAGATCACGACACTGCTGATTCCGGGTGAAAATGACTCCCGGAAAGAACTGGAGGCGATGACCCAGTGGATTGCCGAAAACCTTGGTCCGGACGTACCGCTGCACTTTTCTGCGTTCCATCCGGATTACAAGATGCTTGATCACCCTAATACGCCCGCTGAGACGCTCTCCAGGGCCCGTGATATTGCGATTTCGGCCGGGTTGCACTACGTTTACACAGGCAATGTCCATGATAGTGCGGGTGGCTCAACCTATTGCCCCAATTGTGAGGCCAGATTGATCGAGCGGGATTGGTACCAATTGGGTGAATGGAAGCTCGATAGTCAGTCCTGTTGCAAAA
>JABBBA010000402.1:2900-3649 GCA_018607685.1 K189A clade bacterium
AGGAGGCCCCTGGAACCTGGGGCCGACAGCGTCAAATTGTACGGGTAAGTGGTAACTGAGGAAGCTCCTAATTAGAGCCTGCCGAATAACCGAAGGGGATTTATAGTGCCGACTGCAGTGACTTCTATTGAAGATATCGTCTCCCAGATACAGAGTCCGCGGGACATTAGCCTGGATTGGTCTGTGGTCGATAAAGGTATCGATAACTATCACGTGGATGTTGAAGTTTCTGCAGCGTTTACGCTCCGGGTTAAGGAGGCCGTTGAACAAAACATGAAACTGGCGGTGGCGGGTAAGCCGCTGATGTCGGGCAACTCTGAGTTAATGCATGACATCAGAGATGCGTATACCGATCTGGTGAAGGTGACGCTGCATCGATGCAAGACAGACCTTAAGCCTGCGCAGGTGAGTGTCCTGCAGTTTGGCATTGTGAAGTTTGTGATTCAGGAGGTCCGTGATGCACTGGACGCTTACGGCGAGCAGCTTGAAGAGACGTTAGGCCAGCAAAAATATGCCGGTTCCCGGTCATTGCTGGTCACCCAGGAAAAAATGACCTGGTTCAGGAAGCACACCAACGAGTTTCTGTTTAGGATCGTTAAGCTGTTTTTGAAGCAGCTTCAGCGTGAGGAAAACAACCAGATTAAACCCCTGCGTGAACAGGTTGTTGGCGATTTCATCGAAGCTGCCAGCGTTCTATACAACCCCCTCCTGTTCGCAAAGACACCCAAAGAGCCTCTGCTGTTACTGGA
>JABBBA010000328.1:0-3342 GCA_018607685.1 K189A clade bacterium
CCATGGACCTCACCAAAGTCTGCCTCGATGGCATCAAATGCCGCAATCACATCATCTTCTTTGGCGACATTAGCCTTGTAAGACTTTGCGTCACCGCCCGCGTCTTTGCAGAGTTGCACTGCTTCAGCCAATGGTTCGTCGTTCAAATCGATAAGCGCCAGATTGGCACCTTCTTTGGCCATCACAATAGCCATCGCTCGACCAAGACCCTGTCCGCCACCCGTGATGACAATAGTTTTGCCGTTCAAATCCATGTTTTTCTCCCGCAGCGAATCCGCCTGCTAAATCGAGGGCGAATAATGCCATTTCAACCTGTGAAATGCACAAAGACCGATCCATCAACGTGGCCTATGCATCAATAGAGTGCACTCGAATATTTCTTCAAACACCTGCGATCTTGCCTCGCACCTTGCCAGACAAGGCCACCGCGGTGTCATCGAACAATTGGCACAGGCATTGCAATTAATTGCGATAAGAGAACTAAATTAATTGACAGTGATCTGAACCAGGTCACCAAGGAGCAAGGGATGTCCAGCATGTCTACAGCAACTTTCAGCAAGACCAGTTCGGCTGATTCACCTGAACTGAGTGGACCACATCCCTGGCAAACGCAACCCTGGGCCAAAGCCGTCAGGACCCTGTTGCGCAGGAAGGAATACTTCAGATGGACAGATGAATTCTGTACGTCACTAACCGTAAAAGGTGCACATCACCTGGAAGGGCTTGAGGGTCCTGCCATTTTTATCCCGAACCACCAGAGCCATATGGATACGCCAGTGCTGATGTCAGCTCTGCCTAAGAGCGTCCAGTCCAATTTGTACTTTGGAGCCGCGGCGGACCGATGGTTTGTAAAAGGCAAAAAGAAACTGATCTTGCAGCCGTGGTACCAGTCACTCGGACTCGGTACATTTCCCATCATAAGAGGTGGTGGCTCTAAAACGCTGGACTATGCCAAGTGGCTACTGGACACAAACTGCAACCTCTGCATTTTTCCGGAAGGTACACGAGCTACCTCGGGTGAACTCGGCAAGTTTCGCCACGGTGTCAGCCTGCTCGCCATCGAAAAAGAAGTACCTGTTATCCCCGTGGTACTCAAGGGACTACGTGAACTGAGACCCAAAGGGGCAAAAGAAGTCACCCCCGGACCCGTCAGCGTCACTTTTCTGGAACCCGTTCAACCAACCCGCGAGATGGGTGTAGAGGCATCTACCAACCTCCTGTGGGAAAGAATGAACCAGGAGTTCTTCAGGGAGCTTACGTTCAAGCCACAATCGAAACACCAGCAAAAGGTCGATCAATCGAGCGGTGTAATACGGGCAGCCTAGACAATTCCTATACACACCTATTTCATTGATTGATCCAACTCAATCAATCGGCTGATAGGCTTTTCTTTTAGAGCCCATTCTGCCTACACTGTGGCCAACTACAGAAATGGAATAAGGGTAATCGATGCCTAGAGAAGTCCACACAGCGCGACTACAGAAAATAGAAGATCTCCGCGAAGACATACTGAAAGCGGGCGACGAAGCTCAGGAACTGAGAAAACTCCCAGACTGGATTGTCACCAAGTTGGTTGACGAGGGCTTTTTCCGCTTCGCGCTGCCCACTGAAATGGGCGGTGACAATGCAAGCTCGATGGAGACGATGGAAATCCTGGAACATATGGCTGCCATCGATGCGTCAGTTGCATGGAATGTCATGCTGGGCTCCGAAATCAACGCCATGGCGGTTGGTGGAATGGATCCCGAGCTTGCCAAGGAAATCTACCTCGGCAACCCCCGCGTCGTCATGTGCGGTGGCGGTGGACCAGGCAGCACACCTCCTCGCGCCGAACGCCAGGCCGATGGCAGCGTAAAAGTCTGGGGCCAGACAACTTTTATCTCTGGATGCCACAACGCTGACTTCTGTTTTATGGGCGCACCTTTGATGAAGGACGGCGAACTCGAAACCGACGCAAACGGCGCACCGATCTTCAAATTGTGGTTTCTCCCTAAAGATCAATTTGAAATTATTCGTACCTGGGACGTCGCAGGCCTTCGTGGCTCAGGCTCAGACGATGTAAAAGCCGATGGCGCTATCGTTCCTGCAAAATATGCCGGTGTCGATCTCTGGACAGTTCCAGCCCATTACCCGAACCCCGTCTACCGTATGCCGACCGCGCTTCGTCTGGCCTATAACAAGGCAGCTATTGCTATCGGTGTCGCGAAAGGTTCACTGGAAGTGTTCGCTGACATCGCCAAGAACAAGATTCCCATGCTGACTTCTGCATCTCTGGCTCACCGGGGTATTGCTCAGTACCGAATGGGTGTTGCGGAAGCGACCTACCGTGCATCTCGCGCATGGTTGATGGAATCCATGACGGCGGTTGAAGACGAACTGACCGGTAACTCTGACCTACCCGGTGCCAAGACTACACAGGATGCACGACTTGCCTGTACGCATGCTGCAAACGAATGTATGAAAGTTGTCGACCTGTTGCACAACACTGCAGGCACAACGGGCATGCGAAGCTTCAGCCCACTTGAGCGAAAACTCAGGGATTCTCATGGTGCTGCAACGCACAGATGGGTGGCTCACCCTCTTTACGAAGATCTTGGAAAAATCCTTCTCGGTATCGAACCGGGACCAGAGTTCGCTGGAGGCGCAGGTACGCCGATTGGTCCACCAGGACCGAAGTAACCCTTCAGTCATCTCTATAAAAACGCCCGATTTATTCGGGCGTTTTTGTTTCTGCCTGTTTGATATCCAGCACCATCAAGTAATTCGCTATACTCATTCTTTGCGTATCAGGTGAGCAGAATGACCACAGTGGGCGTAGTGTATTTCTCTGGTTCAGGAACAACCGCAAAACTAGCGGAGTCTGTTATTACCGGAGCCACCGAAGCCGGCGCCAGCGTATTAGACCTCCCGATCGTCGGGACCGATATCATCGAGGGTCGCTGGGCTAATGACGGCATAGCTGAATCACTTGATTCCTGTGACGTCATAATCTTTGGAACACCCACCTACATGGGTTCCGTGTCCGGGCAACTTAAATCATTCATGGACGCCATGGCGCCAAGATGGTTCACCCAGACCTGGCGCAACAAACTGGCGAGCGGCTTTACAGCTTCCTCTCTCGCCTCTGGAGACAAATCCGGCGCGTTTACCGCTATGACAAATTTCGCCATGCAAATGGGCATGGTCTGGGTAGGTACGGGAGCCAGTTTCTCGGAGGGCCTTAATCCAAACGGATTTTACTACGGCGCTGGTGCCACAGCTTCGACGCCTGACCAATTGACTGAAATCGATCTGAAAACCGGTCAGCACTTGGGTGGCCGGGTCGTTGAGGTTGCACACAGG
>JABBBA010000328.1:3442-11852 GCA_018607685.1 K189A clade bacterium
TCTTCCCTTCTCCTGAAGATGGCGGATGATTCGGTACGAAATTTCATTCGAAAGATAGCCACCACCACTACCAAAGACCGCAGTCCGGGATTCAATCGACGCAAGGCTTGAAGCCTCAAACTCCCCTTGTTCCTGCGTGGTCACCGTACGATTATCATTAACCGGGTAGTCACCCTCGCACTTTTTCATCTCACTTACCGGCAGTGAAAACTCGACGAATTCCGGTCCCTCAAGGTGCGGCGGCACAACAGGCTTCTCCGGTGAACCGCCGCCTTCGCGCCGTTGATTATCTAGCGTTGCTACTGATCGCCGCTTACCCGGAAAGCGCTCCAGATCAAAGCCTGCACGACCCATGCTCACAGTAATCACCATGTCAGGCCGATCAGTGAATGTCTCAAGGACTCTTTCGACCAGAAACTCATCAAAGTCCTTAAAGCGGACTGGGAAAATCATTGAGCGAATTTCAGCCGTTCCCGCGCCGACCGATATCACTTCTCGTTGATGCTGGAGAGCAACTACGCCGGAAGGGTTACCCTGCTCTATATGATCATCAAAATGAAAAGGATCGAACCCTGTGACCAGTACCCGATAGGTTGCGCCGCGTGAAAACTGATTCCCTAACATGCCGCGACTGGCCAACTCGAACTCAAGCAGTTCAGTAGGGCTAGCACCCTGTTCTCTCAGGTACCTCGATAATACAAGCCGTTGCCAATAGAGGGGACGGTCATCGAACTGATCCTTGCTGAAAGCATCTGACCAGAGCGCATCACCTAGCAGGCGAGAGCTTACCTCAGGGGCGTAGGCTGGATGCCAGGCCTCTGGAGGGAGTAGCGATCCAAGTGAAACCTCGGCGGCAGCCAGCCTTGATTCTTCAATATTACTTTTCAACATCGCGTAAACTTACACTAGTTCCCTCAGTACTCAAGCTAACGACGGACTAGTTCCCTCAGCACTCAAGTAACCAACATACTAGCCTTTACCGTTCACCACTAAACATAAGACAGCCACATGATTCGATTCGGCGTACTGGGTGCGGCCCAGATTACCCCAGCAGCACTCATCTACCCCTGCATGAATGAACCTATGGCGCGTATCTCAGTTATTGCAGCTCGTGACAGAGCAAAGGCGCAAGCCTTTGCAACTGCCCACCACATCAGGACCGTGTGCAATAGCTACGCTGATGTTGTTGGTCATGAAAAGATCAACGCTGTATACAACCCACTTCATATTCCCGCCCATCATCCGTGGACCATCGCTGCTTTGAACGCAGGCAAGCATGTCCTTTGTGAGAAATCCCTTGCCTGTAACGCGGACCAGGCAAAGGAAATGAGTCAGTTGGCTAAAGCCAAGGAGCTGGTGTTGATGGATGCATTCCATTACCGGTACCACCCCTTGTTCGCGCGAATGAAGAACATCGTCGACCGCGGAGAACTGGGTACACTCGAGTCTATTGACGCTGTCTTTCATATTCCTGTAACAGACCCGGATAACATCCGGATGAACTATCACCTGGGTGGGGGTGTCACGATGGACATTGGCTGCTATCCCATTTCATGGGTCCGGCATTTAGCCGGTACCGAACCCACGGTTGTTTCAGCGACGGCAGAGGTGGGCCCACCCAACGTTGACCTTTTCCTGGAAACGAAAATGGAGGCAGGGAACATCAACATCACCACATCAGGTGATATGAGGCCGTCAGCTTCATTCCGAGCGGAAGTGACTGTTCGAGGGAACCGCGGAGAAATGAGGGTCGACAATGTTGTCGCACCGCAGATGGGACACCTTCTCACTCTGGAGGTGAATGGGCAGACAAGCGTTGAGACACTCAATCGTCGGCCTAGCTATGCTTATCAGTTAGATGCGTTTATCGCCGCAGTGGAAACGGGTGAGCCTCTTTGGACGGACGGCGACGATGCCGTCGCCCAGATGACCGTTATTGATCGGTGCTACGAAGCCGCCGGATTACCTATCCGCGGTTTGGACCTTTGATAAAGAATTCTGCCCAGACCTTTTGACCAGGCCTTTTAACAAGACACCAAACTGCGCGTTACCTGATCCAATAGCCCGGCTCGTTGGTGCTATAACCAAGACACCGGTATGTTTCATCGACCAGAGATTGCCCTCTTTCATTCAGCAGAATGCCAGCGCCCATCTTGTTCATGGTATATCCAAAACCAAGTCGGCATTCGGTGTCGGCAAAACCAACACTGCCACCGGCTCCCGCATGACCGAAAGCGTGCTTCCCCATGATGATGGTTTCGAGCGCTCCGGCTTCCCGGTGCCGGTTATCCATACTAAGCATGAAACCCAGGCTAAACCTGGATGGTAACGCAAGCGTTACATCTTCATTAGTCGCGACAGAAACAGCCTGCATTCGCTCAAGCCCAACCCTATCAACAAACCCTTCGCCTCCATTGGCAAAGGGTTTGAACATGCCTGCGATTCCCTTTCCATTGGCAATACCCCCGCCGCCACCGAACTGGCAGAGGTAGCTTTCAGGTGCATCAGTCTTGAACTTACCGTTGTTGAGCAGGGCAACGTATTGCAACGACTCCTTGCTTTGCAACAGTGACGTCGTAAACGGCGAAACAGGATCCCCTTTTTTGGGCGTCCAACCCATCATTCTCGAAACCCTGTGGTGTTCCGACTCCGGCAGACCAATGTGAAAATCCAGGCCCAATGGCTCCGCAACCCGTGTCCGGAAATAATCTCCCAACGAAACACCCGAAGCGCGCCGAACAAGCTCCCCAACTGTCCAGCCAAAGGTGGACATGTGATAACCGTTTCGGGTTCCTGGCTTCCAGAATGGCGCTTCTTCCGCCAACCGTTGCACCATGTAATCCCAGTCCAGAAATCCGCCTTCCTTAACTGGCTCGCGGATCGCAGCGAGGCCCGCAGAGTGATTGAGCATCATGGAAACGGTGACATCTTCCTTACCCTGCTGACCAAACTCTGGCCAGTAGTCAGTGACCCTGGCATGCAGATCAAGCTTACCTTCACCGATAAGAATATGGGCGCAAACGGAAACAGCCGCCTTAGTCACTGAGTGGACGACGCTCATTGTGTCTTCCTGCCAGTCTGTCTCCTGGCGAGGATGCATCTTGCCGCCCCAGAGGTTGACGACATTCTCGCCTTCAACGTTGAAACAAACGGACGCACCCCGCTCTTCACCATCTTCAAAATTGGTAATGAAGGCATCCAGCACACTGCGAAATTTGTCGTCGCAGTACCCGTGGATACTGCCTTTCCCTTCACTAAGCTCTACTTCTACGGTGCTACTCATTATCTCACTGCTGCTTTTCTACAAAGGAAACATCCTATCATGCACAAAAAAATTGATGACTGGATATTGGCGCCAATTGACCAGTTTGCCGCAAAGACTGGCAGACAATTGATTCCATCAGATCAACGAGGGGACGACGTGAGTAACGTTTACGTAAGATTGTGTGAGCCAGAACTACGCAAGATTCTGGAATCGCTATCTCAGAACCAAAAGTTAGAGACAGAGAACCTGGCCTGCAAACTTGAACTACTACTCTCCGAAATGCAGCCGGGTACGAATTTGACCCTGGAAGCGCTTGCTCGCGAAAAGGGCTGTAAAAAGGCGGGATAATTATCGCGTCCATGACCCGAGAAAACGGTGCTGTCACCAACCTTTAGCTGATGGGCTTGAGCCCCATCGACAAAGAGCGACGCCTTTTGGTGAACTGGCCTTGTGCTGCCAGGGTGCATTTTAGGCAACGTTTTTTTGGCTGCGTCTACAGTTTATTGAACCATGCCAGTACAATTTGTCAGCATCGGGAAAGGATTCTGGCGGTCACAGATATCATTAGAGTTGTTCTACACAGTATGCCCATAATAGACTGAAGACCTGGTATCGAACGTGCCAGGACGCCCATTTCATCAGCATGGCCAGGGGTATGAACAAGAGAAAGAGGAGCCGGAAAGACAAGTCTGCCATTGTCTATTCGGACAAGCACATTGAGTTTCTGGCACCTCGCTATTGGCTCACCTGGGTCAGCGTTGGTTCGATGGCATTGCTAGCCAGACTGCCACGGGGCGCGCTTTTACTGATTGGCAAACTACTCGGCTATGTCGCTTTTTTGCTGAGTAGTAGTCGTCGCCATACAACCAGGATCAACATCGGTCTTTGTTTTAGCGAACTCAACCCAGACGAACAGGCCAGTCTCGTCAAACAAACCATGCTGGATAACGGTATCGGGTTTCTCGAAACGTGTCTCGCCTGGTTTAACCCAGACCAGATTCGACCTGACATGATCGAAATCAGCGGCGAGCAGCATCTCATTGACGCAGTGGCAAAAGGCAAAGGTGTCATACTGGTAGGCGCGCACTACTCGACACTCGACCTTGGTGGTCTACTAATGTCGAAGTATCACAGGGTTGGGGTAATGTACCGTGCCAATAGAAACCCCTTGTTCGACCTCTTTATGCGAACTGCTCGGAAGAAGTTCTGCGCCTCGGTTATAGAACGCAGTGACATGCGCTCGGTCATCCGCTTTATCAAGCAAGGCGGTGTTATGTGGTATGCACCCGATCAGGATTATGGGCCCAAGCAATCGGTGTTTGCGCCTTTCTTCGACGTCAACGCAGCGACCATTACCGTGATCCCAAGACTGGTCAAAATCAATGACTCACCCGTCCTGATTCTTGGTCACCATCGGACCGCGGACAATAAAGGTTATTGCGTCTCTATCAGTAAACCGCTCAATAATTACCCTACGGGTGACGATGTGGCGGATGCGACGACGATCAACCGTTGCCTTGAAGAAGAGATAAGAAAGTACCCTTCCCAGTATATGTGGCTGCACCGAAGGTTCAAAACGCGCCCCAAGGGAGAGTCATCTTTTTACAAAAGTGACAGAAGCAAGGCATCATAAATACCTGTTGCCAAGCTTCATGTAGGTAGAGCAATTGCTGTTCTCAAGTCGAGATTGAAACAAAGTGAGCCGCTGACCCTGGAATTTCTGGATTGTGCGCGGCGATCGTTAAAAACCCCCTAACAATCCAAAAGCCTAGTCGAGCACCAGCTCAATGAGACGCTCGACGAGCGCCCCTCCTACCATCGAAAAAATCGGAATTAACAGGTACAGGCTAAATCGGACCAGCGTTGAATAATTGAATGGCCATTCCGGTATAGCCTGAATTTGATTTTTGTAAACAAACAGATCGCTTAGACGGCCGGTTGTCGATGACGTATCGGCAAGGGCATCATCCCGGGCTTGAATGAGCATTGGGTCCAATCGTGTCATTTCCTCGAGCTTGGCCCTGCGAATCAGGTTCCGCACTTTCTGTGCGGGCACCAGTAGAAACATCAGACCGATTCCTGCGTTGATCACAAAGATGATAATCACTAACCACAGCCCTGTATTTACGGTTGGCAAGATCAAAAGCCCCGCAAAAGCCACGACGATGAACCAGATCAGCGCACCCCCGAGCCCCTTGCGGCCCATGTGATAGATGTTTTCAAGATCGAGCAGATTGATCGTTGAAATTTCAGGGAATGGTTTGTCCCAAACTCCCCGATAGGAGAAGAAAGCGCCACGCCCGGTTAGCCAGCCCAATAGAACGAACATAGCGATGATCGCAGTACCCGCGTAAAGGTCAGCCCAATGACTTAGAAAACCATTACCCTGGGATACCTGAATCAGCTCCCATAACGCCAGAGATATCAAACAGCCGACAACACCGGCAATACGGCTGGCCCGAACAACCTCTAATGGTATAAGAAATGAACGATGCCCTGTTTGACCATCTTGCTGGTTACGTTGATCAAAAAAGTAGGCAGGTAAAACAACGACCGCTATCAGGAAGACAATGATACCAAAGGCGCTTGATTCCACCGGAAAATCAAAGAACCACTGAAAACCTGCGTAGCAGATGCAGAAAAAAGCGCCGACGTATATTGCGCCCATATAAAGCGATTGCGGCAGCAAAAGAACCAGTTTGTGTTCCCACGCTAATCTCAATTCGGCAGCTTTTTCCATTGCATTGAAAGCTTATCAGCCGGATACGATAGGAATCCAGTCATGCATCAGTGGATACCGTCACTAGATACAAAGAAGCAAGGATTGTACGGCTAACGTTTTCCAATCAAGCGGAGAAACGAAATCACCACAGGCGCAAGAACACGTAACGTCCTGACAACCGCGAGATAATGCAGCAACGTTGCGAATAGTTCAGCGCCGTCATGGCAAACTGTGGTGAGGTTAGGGTAGCTCGTATTCGCTGAAAAACTGCTGCTTCTGGATGAATAGCGACTATCCGAAGGGGCAGCAGTAGCTATAGGTTACGCCGGTTCAGCAGCCTCTGGTAATAACCATGTTGGATTCAACCTGGTTGTCCAGGTCATACTCGATATAGCTTTCCAGATCTGCCCTGCTTCTGTGGCCGCTCAGGTTGCGCAACACCTGGCTCAGGATTGCGAGCGCCATCGAGTCGGAGCTCATGGAAGCGCTTTGTTCTGCCTGTTCAATGGCTTCATTGACCAGTGTTTTTGCCAGGGCATTCTCGCCGCTCATGGCAGGTTCCTCATATTCAGTGTGAAGATGACAAATCCTGCCTGAAATCAGCCGACTGACAAATGAGCCAGATCAATTTTCCATTGGAGACGAGCAAACCGACATGGGTTAACAAAACTGCCAGAGGTGGTTACGGCAGCGGTACATCACCAGCGTCATCCCCCTAGCCAAAGGAGAAATCTGCGCGTAGTTTACCTCCCGCACTTGGGCGTGAGGACACCAGTTCATGCCATCGCTTCAGGTTGACCAGATCATCACCATAAAGAACACCAACAAGGTCAACTGCGAAGTCGACCGTAGCAAGCGCCACGGCATCAACCACTGTATAGGCTTCACCCGCAATGAACGTGTTCCCGGCCAATTGGTCATCGAGTAGCTTGTAACCCATGGCGGCGCGCACGCGACCCTGCTCAGCCGCCGGCTTATTCTGTTCGAACATAGCCGCTGTCAGCGGGTGATCGTTGATCCACACCATGCCAACTGTCGACATGACGTTAAGCTCCACACGGCGCAACCACATGTCGATCGTCGCAACTTCAACCGGGGTGGTACCAAATAATGGCGGGTCCGGATGCAGGCATTCGAAGTAGCGGCAGATGGCAACCGATTCAGAAATACATGTGCCATCGTCAAGCTCAAGAACTGGCACTGATCCGGCCGGGTTTTTTTCCAGAAACGGGGGCTTACGGGTTTCACCCGTCGTGATGTCGACCTGTTCCAGCGGCACCTCGATGCCTTTCTCTGCAAGGAATATCTGCACGCGGCGAGGGTTCGGAGCACCTTTATAATTATAGAGTTTCAAGATTTTTCCACGGTAAAAAGTAGTCGTTGATTAGGCACACATTACAGACAAGGTGCAAGTAACCTGGCCGGCAACCGTCGCTGGTAACGCTTAAGTACCGTCACCTAACGAAGCGAGTAGGTTACAGTGCAATAGAACCTGTAGTACGACCCAAAAGATGTACTAAGACATTGTCATGCCGCCCGCGACGGTAAGCGCAATGCCCGATACATTCCTCGCGGTGGCCAGGTAAAGCGCAGCCTGACCCATGTCCTCGGTTGTCTGTGGGCGGCCAAGGGGAATCATGCTGGTGACGGATTTCTCAAAGTTCTCGTTTTTCTTGTCTTCATCCATGGTGTTAGATGGGATCAGGTGCTCCAGCCACATCGCGGTACCAACAATCCCCGGGCAGATCGCGTTCACGGTGATGTTGAATGGCGCCAGTTCCAGTGCGAGAGACTGGGTGATGCCGATTGCCGCAAACTTGGAACCACAATAGGCCGACATGTTGGCGTTACCCTCTTTACCTGCTATCGATGCTGTATTGACGATCGCACCATCGCCCGATGCCTTGAGTGCTTCCAGCGCTGCTTTTGACATGAGGAAAATGCCCTTGGTATTCACAGCGAAGATCTTGTCCCAGTCTCCTTCATCAAATTCCGAAATGGGTCCACTGTTAACGATACCGGCATTATTAACAAGAATATCCAAGCCACCAAAGCGTTCAACCGTTGCAGCTACTGCTTTCTGGCAACTTTCGAAGTTGGTGACATCCACGTCACATGCATCAACTTCACCAACAGCGGATTCTTTTTCCAGCGCTTCCTGTACCTGGTTCGCATCCGCCAGGTTGTAGTTCCAATCTGCATCCGCATGACCAAGGTCAGCAATCATGACCCGGTGCCCAGCTGCCGCAAATGCGTGCACAATGCCAAGGCCAATTCCCCTGGCGCCGCCAGTCACTAGTACAACTTTACTCATCGCAGCCAATCCCTTTTGTAGTTTTGCTTTTTTTGTTCAGCTTTTCTTCAACTCAACCAGAATAGCGCGATAGTCGCCGCCCGCATTGTGGGCTGTTTCGATATGGCCC
>JABBBA010000328.1:11862-15271 GCA_018607685.1 K189A clade bacterium
TGGCCCTTTTTGATAAAGTCTGAAGACCCGGGTTTCGGGAAAAACTCGAATGTTTCTCCAAGGGGTCCTCCCGTTCCATCGTGAAACTGGACCTGGATAGGCCCCTCACCAGAAACGTTTAGCAGAAAATAGTCGTGCTTGTGTTCATGTTTCGGAATGTCTGCACCCGCATGCACAACCTGGTTCCAGACGCGGACTTCTTCATCTTCAAACACCACTTCCGTTGCTATCTCATGATCAGTCATCGACAAACCCCTGGAGTCTCTCGTTAGCGCTAAGAAAATCTTCCATGAAATCCACCACGACCTGCTTCGCGGACAGGCTCTGGTTCATCATGCCAACACCCTGACCTACCCAATAGGTCGCGAGTTGTTTCGCACCCTGGTGACCACCTTCAGCGAGTTTGGTGATTTTTTCCAGCGCCGGTTCACTCACCAGTGATTGGATAGGCATGGGCAACGGCTCCGGCGCTTCCTCACTTTCCCAGGCATCCGTCCAGGGCGATCTAACCTGCCTCGAATACTTCCCGGTCCGACTCCTTGTGCGAATAGTCTGGCTGGAGCCAGCTGACAGTAGTTTCTCCTTGATAATGGGGGAAGTCTCCGCCTCCTGGGTGGTTAGCCAGACGGAACCCGTCCAGGCCCCATGGGCACCCATCGCCATCGCAGCCGCCATCTGGCGTCCCGTGACAATGCCTCCGGCCGCCAGCACACAAACATCCGGGTACTGCTCTAACGCCTCCGACACCTCGGGCGCCAGCACCATCGTGGACACTTCGCCGCAATGTCCACCCGCCTCCGTGCCCGCCACTATAAGAATGTCGACACCCGCCTCGGCCTGCTTGATCGCATGATGCTTGGCACCAACAAGCGCGCCACAGGGAATCCCTTTCTCTTTCGCCATCTGCAGCATGTAGGCCGGCGGAACACCCAGCGCATTTACAATCAGGCTAATGGGGTGGGCAAATGCAATATCCATAATATTTGCCGCACGCTTCTCACCAAGGAAACCGCCACTACCACGTGACACTCCTTCGTAAACATCGGCCGTGTCAATGTCGTGCCTCGCCAAAACCCCCGCCGCAAAATTCTTGTGTTCATCGGGCACCATGGCGCTGACTTCGTCGGCCGACTGGGATTCATCTTTGTTCGCCATACTGGTTGGAACAATCAGATCCAACCCGTAAGGCTTCCCATCGATATGTTCATCAATCCAGGCAAGTTCAATTTCCAGTTGCTTTGGCCCAAAGCCCGCCGCACCCAAAACACCCATACCGCCAGCCCTGGACACTTCAACGACGACATCGCGGCAGTGGGTAAAGGCAATCAAGGGAAACTCGATCCCGAGTTTTTCACAGATCGGAGATTTCATAGTCGCTTCCTTCTAGTTGAGGTTGCTATATCAGGCTTCGATCATCTCACGAGAACCAGGCTGATTCGAGGGCGCATAAGGGCATTTTCAACGACCATCCCAACAGCCAGTAACAAGGCCCGGTATCCGTCAGACCGACAAGCGGGATAAGCGGGATAAGCGGGATAAGCGGGATAAGCGGGATAAGCGGGATAAGCGGCCAGTATATCTATTCAGCTGAGCTAAATAGATCCATAAACGAGCGCGGCGGACTCTTCTATCTCGCTCAATTCATCATGCGCTCTGGGAATCTTTTAAGAGTTGAGGTCTAATCTTGTAACTATTTACTCGAATCTAAGCTCAACTGCACCTATGCCGATGAAATTTCTTACAACACTAATTGCCTGCTGTCTGTTCTCAGTACCTACCCTCGCCAACGATGCATTGATTCCAGCACTCAAGGCGGTCGACGACCGTGATTACGAACAGGCTATAGAAACCCTGACAAGATTGTCTGAAGAACAACAAGATCGTGATGTGCTGTTTCATCTTGCGAGGGTGTTATACCAGTCAGGTGATTACGACGAGGCCGAAGAGACCCTTGAAGACTTTCATGAACAATACCCGGGTGATGCCGAGGCCCTGTACCTTTCTGGTCTGGTTTACCTGGCGCTTCTCGGTGAGGTCAACATATTCAAGAAAGTAGGCATGGCCAAGAAAACACTGGCGTCATGGGAAGCTTCCGTCGCGGCTGATCCTGAGTACCTGAATTCCCAGTACGCGATATTTGCTTACTATACCAATGCACCCAGCATTGCCGGAGGGGATATTGAGGTCGCAAGGGAGCTGATGATTGAGATCAATCTGTTGGACGAAGCCTATGGCGTGATGGCTGAAGGACTGTTGCTCAGCAAAGAAGATGATGAGGCGGGTGCAGAGGCCGCGTTCCAGGAGGCCGCAGTGTTGATGAACCGCGCAGGGCCGTACTTTTCTCTGGCACAGTTCTACATGCAGACCGAACAATATGAAAAAGCGATCTCTTCCGTCCAGCAGTTCCAGAACCGCGAGAAACGCTGGTGGGGCCCGGACGTAACAGCCGCCTACCTGGTAATGGCACAGGCCAACGCACAACTCGGAAACGTTGAAGAGGCCAGGAATGAGGCTAACCGAGGTCTTGCCATGAACCCGAACAGGCAAATCAGGAAGCTACTAAACGAAACACTGAAGTCCTTATAGCCAAACCTCATCGACTAAAGCCTATTTATCTGGCCTGGTAGCCTGTTCTTCTTTCACAAAGATCATCATGACAAAACCCACCACCAACAGAACGATCAGTGACGCCAGCCCTGCGCGCTGACTCTCATAGAAGTCGGTAAAAAAGCCGACCAACAGGGGCGCAATGAATGCGGTTGCCGTTCCTGAAAGCGCGTACAGCCCGAAAAACTGGGTAACCAGTTCAGGGGGGGAGATTCTGGCCATCATCGTTCGAGCACTGGCAAACCCCACCGTGATGAACATGCCGAACAACTGCGTGTTCAGAAAGTACAGCACCTCTGGCAACGTCTGGAAGTATGGAAAAGACCAGATCGCCACGCCCGGGTTGATATCAATGAAATACAAAATAGAGCCCGGCTGCAGCGAAACACCCACGACAAGCAGGAACGCGGTACCGCCCACAGCAATCAACACCGCCACTTTTGAACCAAGTCGATCATCAATGAAACCGCCAATAACCGCACCAATGGCAGCAGACAATGAAGTCACTATGCCGAAGATCAGCAGCGAGATCGCATCCCAACCAAAGGTTCCCGCAGCATAAACGCCACTAAAAATCAGGATTCCCACTAGTCCGTCGTTAAAGATCATCCGTGCAATGAGGTACAGAGCGACATTAGAGTAATGGCTCACTGCCCTGACCGTTGTCCAGACTTCCTTCAACCCCTGCGATACAGACTGCTTCACGGTGAATGTTGCGTTCTTGCCGTCGGGTGTAAAAAGAAACAACGGCAAACTAAAAACCAGCAGCCAGATGGCTGTCATCGGTCCCACGATCCGATTG
>JABBBA010000328.1:15281-24431 GCA_018607685.1 K189A clade bacterium
GTTGTGTTCCTCAGCTTCCTGATCAAGACCGAAAAGAGGTGTCTCCGGTATAAAGAACCAGTCCACCGCACCTGGCAACGCAAAGGCATAAAGCACAAACACCATCAACAACAGTCCACCAATATTGCCCAGCGCAAGTGCGAGGCCTGAAATGGACCCGACCTTCGAGCGCGGCGCAATAGAGGGCAGCATGGCGTTATGAAACACCGCCGAGAATTCAAACATGATGGCAATCAGGATGATTAGTCCCAGCGTGGGGTAGATACCAATGCCTCCACCATTTTTTTCGGCGTACCAGAGCAGGTAAATCGCTGGAATCATTACGCCCACGAACACCATAATCCAGGGCTTACGACGACCACTTTTATCGGCGATCGCGCCCAGAAAAGGCGCTAACAGGGCGATCAAAAAACCGGAAACCGCGTTGGTATAACCAAGCAGCCCCTGCCCCTTCACCGGGTCACCGACCACCGTGGTCGAAAAGTAGGGTGCAAAAATGTAGATGGTGACCAGAATGACGTACGGGTTACGCGCCCATTCGAAAACCGCCCAGCTTCGATATCCGAGTGGCGACGCCGCCGGTTCCCCGGATATGGATAAGTTCGACAATGCTATTGTTCAGTCGTGCCGATTAATGCCACCAGATCGCCGCCCTCGGTGGTGGCCTCTACAAAGGAAACTTCATAGGCAGATTCCGGGTTGGCGCGAACACGCTCATCCAGCCGATGTGCATCGTCACCCACAAGGATTCGCCACTTACCGCTTTTAACACCGTCCAGAATGGTTTTCGCTGCATCACCCGCACTGGTCGGGGCATTATCACGAAACGCGATTCCCCTCTGGTGTATGAATTCACGAATCTGGTCATCAGACAGATTCATCACGACTTCTGACATTTCTCCACCGGTATTCATCATTCGCTCTCGTATCTCTTTTATGTCGCCTTCACTCATATCAAGAGCCGCCGGACGCCCGAGCACTTTCCCCGAATTGATCGCGATCGAGGTACCAATGTGACCTGGCATGACAACACTAACGCTGACATGGGGTGCATTTATTCTGAGGTCAGTGATCAGAGCTTCACTGAATCCCTTGACTGCAAATTTGGCTGAAGCGTACGCAGTGTGTGGTGTGTTTGGCCCGAGGGAGGCCCAGAAACCATTGATGCTACTGGTGTTAACAATATGTGATTCATCAGCATTAACCAGCGAATCAATGAAGGCGCGGCAACCATAATAAACGCCGTACCAACATACATTGAAGGTTCTTTCCCAGTCAGCCCTGTCCTCTGGATTCACAAAGCTACCACCGCCACCTATACCGGCATTGTTGAATAGCAGATTGATCTTGTCGCCATGGGCAGCTACCACTTCATCTCGAAACTGGTTCATGGCCTCTTCACTGGAAACATCACATTGATGCAGAGTCACCTGAATGTTCGGGTTAACTTCCTGGCACAGGACTTTTGTTTCTTCCAGATTCTCCATGAGGACATCACAGGTCGCAACCGCGCATCCTTCCTTAACGAGCTGCAGGCAGAGCTCTCTTCCCATCCCGCTACCGCCACCGGTCACGACTGCAATCTTTCCCTCAACGCTATCCATCTAATTCTCTCCTCAATACTTCCGAAGCCGGTCACTCAGGGGTTTGCTCACCGGCTACGTCGGTGACAACCACCATATCATCAAACTGATTTCTCGCTCGCCACAGCATCACAGCCAGTAGAGCAAACGGAATACCAATCAGCGCACCCATCCACCAGGCTGTTTGCTGGTAGAGCCACGGCCAAACGGCCATGCCGATTGCTACCTGTACGACATAAAGCGCGGCCCAGGGAAACATCCACCGCTTCATCTTCAGAAAACCATAGAAGCCGGCTCCGTAGATCAACCAGTGTATGGGTTCAGTCGCCTTGGCAGCCCAGCCATGAAGCATGTAACCAAACCAGACTTCCGCATCCTGGTCGACTGGCTTGTAGAACAAATCAAATGGCATATAAATGAACGTCATGTATGCGCAGAAAACCATCAACGCATTCATCCAATGAGGACGCCCCGTAAAAATATTCTTCAGCTTCTCCACTAGGTCTCACTTCCGTTCTTGTTAAATTTGAAATACTCATCCCACCGCCTATCAAGCAGTTCGCAGGCGTTTTCAATTGACGTGACGCTTAGGCCTTCACCGGATTGTTCTACCAGATTGAGCTTCTTCAGTTTTGCCAGTGCATCATCAACTTCGAAATCAACCTCGGACTCCCAACGTTCACTGAACCAGGCCTCTACCTGGGCATCCAGGTCCTGCTCATCGGTGGCGCGGCCCTCTGCCAGCAGGAAGTAATAGGCCAGAATCGCTTCTTTGCATTCTTCCTCTTCCGCATCGTCGACAAGTCTGTGGAAAACACCGGCATTATTATCAAGATTTTTGAAGTAGAGGTTCTGGGTCAATGACTGCATGAACACCAGTTTGCGGTTTTTGAAATTGCTGAATTGTTTCCAGATAAAGCTGCCCAAGCCACCCAGTCCGGCGATGATAGCCAGCATTCGCGCTTCATCCAGTTCTATTTCTTCACTATGAAGCCCCAACCAGAAGCCCATCAGTGAACCTAAAAGTATCAGTGATGCTCCTACCTTGGTAGTAAGGATCGCCGCCGCACCAACAATGGCGGGCACACCGATAAACAGCTTGTCGATATTACGCATCGCGACCCGCGTATCAGGGAACAGCATTTCCACATCTGCTCGCGGTACATTCTGGAACAACTTCAGCATAGTGGCGCCGGGTTTACCCTTGGCGGCATCGGGCATCACCCCATCTTTATACTTGATGTAGATAACAACTCGATCGAAGTTAGAAAACGTAATCTCTTTTTTCAGCAGCCCGAAAAACATTTTGACCTGCTCTGTATGGATGCTTTCACCGCGGGTAAACAGCAGAACCTCATCGAAGTTATCAAAGTTGACTTTCAGCTTTACCTGGAAGAGCGACGACTCCTCAAACGCGGCTTCAATCGCCTGCTGGCTGAGTTTCTCGTAGTTGGCTTTGTCGAGTAGTTCATGAAGCGTCTCCGTGAAAGAAACGTCTACTTCTTCTGTAAACACGCCCACCTTGCGCGTATCCCTGTCAGGGTTGATCGGGGCATACAGGTCTTTTAGCTGCTCAAGGTTTTCGTGGTATTCAAAGTGAAAAATGCTTTGCAAAAGTCTGCAAAATTCCCGGAACCGCATTTGATCCGCGCCACTTAATTTACCGGTCGCAAGACACATCTCGATGATGTCTTTCTTTCGAAAGGGAATAAATCGTAATCGCTGTCGGCTTCGGTTTGGCATGGACCATAAATTAGCACACTGCACGAGTTTATGGGTCTAGAAAGCGGCGGTTAGTGTGGCACAGAAAAGACAGGGTGAACCGGGATACTAAAGACGGGCACTGAAGACGAGCGCTAGAGTCGAAACAAAAAAAAGCGCGCCGGAGTAATTTGCTCGGGCACGCTTCTCGGAACCTGTAACGGTTATCCCTCGATAAAGCTTTTAAGCTGTTCAGACCTGGCAGGGTGCCGGAGCTTGCGCAGCGCTTTGGCTTCAATCTGCCGAATACGTTCGCGCGTTACCGAAAACTGACGACCCACCTCTTCGAGCGTGTGATCGGTATTCATATCAATACCAAATCGCATCCTCAGCACCTTGGCTTCACGCTCGGTCAAAGCGGTCAGCACGTTTGTTGTGGTCTCTTTCAATCCGGCATCCGTCGCGTGGTCCATCGGCGATTCGGCAGTCGTGTCACTCACGAGGTTCCACATGGTGGAGTCATCATCATCACCGACGGGTGTTTCCAGCGAGATAGGCTGTTTCGCAACATCCAGAGCTTTGAGCACTTTGTCTTCCGGCAAGTCCATCTTCTTGGAAAGTTCTTCGATCGACGGCGAGCGCCCCAGTTCCTGGATCAGCTGACGCGTCAGTCGATTCAGCTTGTTCACTGTTTCCATCATATGAACCGGTACTCGAATCGTTCGCGCCAGGTCCGAGATAGAACGAGTGATCGCCTGCCTGATCCACCAGGTGGCATAGGTCGAGAACTTGAATCCACGACGGTACTCAAACTTGTCGACGGCCTTCATCAAACCAATGTTGCCTTCCTGAATCAGGTCCAGGAACTGCAGGCCACGGTTGGTGTACTTCTTGGCTATCGAAATGACCAGCCTGAGGTTGGCCTCAATCATGTCCTTCTTGGCGGCACGGGTGTTTCCGACGGCCAAAAATAAACGACGGTTAACGTCTTTGATCTCTGCGATGCTCATATCAGTTCGAACGGATATGCGTTTGATCAGCTTGTTACCATGGCGAACAGAGATCCTTACTTTCTGCAGATTTTCTGCAATCTCTGGCATCTTTTCTATCATTTCGTCGATCCAATCGACGTTAGTCTCATTCCCGACATAGCTTTTCAGGAACACATCTCGAGACATTTTGCTTTTACGAACACACAGGTCACGGATTGATCGTTCCTGATCCCTGATGAGCTGCATGTCACGACGAACAAGATCCAGTATCGGATCCATCACCGCCGGAACCAGCTTGAACAGGCTGAATACGTCGGCAACTTTACCCTGGGCCTTGACTGTCTTTGGGTCTAATCGGCCATGCTTGGTTCTGGCACGGTCAAAAGATTTGTAAGCCTTGTCGAGAAGCTTGAACCTTAGGTGCCCCAGGTCGTGGTCAAGCTTACCGGTATTGTCATCCTCACCAGCTTCATAGTTGCCGCTGGATTTCGCCTCAGCGATCAGAGACATATCCGGAATAATATCTTCCGGGTCGAGGAAACCGGAGATAACGGCAGAAACCTCGCCTTCATCCTCAATAACCTCCTCGTAGACCGCGAGGACATATTCTACTGTCCCTGGATAACCCGCCATGATTGCCATTGTTTCCCGGATGCCATCTTCAATTCGTTTGGCAATTTCAATTTCACCCGCACGGGTTAGCAGTGGCACGGTTCCCATTTCACGCATATACATACGGACCGGGTCCATCGTTTTGCCGACAACACTTTCAATACCGCCAATCGTCTGGTCTTCATTGTCAGCGGTATCTTCCGTTGACGACTTTAGAGACGCAGGATCCGGCGCCGCTTCAAAAACCGACACACCCATCTCTTCGAACATCAGAACAATACTTTCGAACTCGTCGGTTTCTTCAATGCTTTCAGGTAAGGCTTCAGTCAGTTGGTCGTAGGTGAGATAGCCCTGTTCTTTTCCGGTATCAATGAGAACCTTGAGTTTTGACTCTTCTGCCTCGGTTTCATCGTCGTCTTCAGTCTTTTCTTTCTTACCGGCCAATTCTTCCAACGCATCAAGTTCGTCCGTCGTATCTTCGAGGTTATCGTCATCAAGTATTGTGTCGAAATCACCTTCGCTTGAGTTGGTCATAGGGCGTGAACTCCGTTAAATACAGTGCAAGTTAGTGGGCGGTCTTTTACCCATTGTTTATAGTGCTGTGTACTGCTGGTATGCGGACACTACTAACACTACAAATTGACCTTTGTTTCTGATGAGCGATATCTTCCAATACGATCACGGTCCGAACATAATCCGAACATAATGCGAACAAAGTCCGATCACTGGGCTCGCCCGGTGAATCTAATCTGGAAGCAGGTAAGGTCTGGGATTGCATTATACATTTTATCGACGGTTGAATGTCTATAAGTAATCCGCATTAAGCCACGTTTTCTTAAAAAAAAGCCGACCGCTCGTCGGCCACTTTCAAGAACTGACCCCCGGAAAATTCCCAGTACCCGGCGGGCCAAAAAATGACGTTATTTTTGATTGTCGTACCGAGCTCTCTAGATGGGGTTCAAACCCAAGGATTTCAAGTCAAAATGCAAGAAAAACCGTCGTGAATAATTTTCAGCAATGGTTTTTCCGCCGATTCTGAAACTTTTCTATCCTGAATTCAGCACCTTAGGTTCGAATCCTCAATGTCAAGGCAATAGCGCTACAGGAATCTCCACTTTTCCACCCTTTAAATTACAAATCTCTGGGGGTATATTATTCAACCTCGCTAGCTGAGGCTGTATGTATATACAGTATTCTCCTCGGCAGGATGGATGCGCATGCAGCTTCGCTAGTCGAGACCAATAACCGAGACCAATAGCCAAGACCAATACAGTAAACCCGCGTTTTTACTTGCCTTCAGCAATACCAGCCGTCCAACGGCACTAGCAGCACATCGCTTAACGACACTTCATCCACAGGTTTCCACAGCGTTTTCCCAATCTAATCAGAAGGTACAACGACCTGGGACAGGACACCGTGCCAATCAAAATCCGTATCACCGATGACATAGAAAAACGGATTCAAAATGTTGTCTTTTGTGTTGTATCGAAGCTCTTTCAACTCGATATCAACCACTTTGCCACCCGCCGCTTCCACCACGGCCTGTGCCGCAGCAGTATCCCATTCCGAGGTAGGCGCCAGTCTCGGATACAGATCCGCTTCTCCTTCCGCGATAAGACAAAGTTTTAGCGAGCTTCCCATATTAGTGGTGTCAATCGAGGTGAAGTTCTCACGAAGAACACCGAGGCAGGCTTCCAGCGCTTCACCGCCGTGCCTGCGACTGGCAACGATAGTTAATGACGTTCGATCCAGTTTTCTTACCTGGATAGGCCCGGTTTCCCCGTTTCGGGTCACCGTGGCTATTCCCTCGTGTTGGTCGCCCGTGTACATCACATCTTTCACGGGAACAAACACAACCCCTCTCATGGGAACGCCTTTTTCTATCAGCGCAATATTGACGGTGAATTCACCGTTGCGATTGATAAATTCCTTGGTGCCATCCAGAGGATCAACCAGAAAGTACTGGTCCCAGGAGGATCGCTCGGCAAAGCTGATGCCATCGGATTCCTCTGACAAAACTGGAATCCCCGGGGCTTTTTCCTGCAGCCCATCAACAATGATGTTATGCGCTGCCAGGTCCGCCCGCGTCAGCGGAGAATCATCTGACTTGGTTTGCACACCAAAATCTTCATCACCATAAACCTGCAGAATGGCCGCGCCTGCGTCGCGCGCTACATCGCACATTACCTTTATCAAGTCAGTCAAAATTGCGTACTCGTTATTATCGATGACGGATTGAACAATATACGGGTATCGATCTCAACTGGGATAGAATACCCGCGGTAGCAAAACAGGAATTCACATGACGGGTGTCAGGCTAGATAAGTGGCTTTGGGCTGCACGGTTTTTCAAAACAAGGGCTAAGGCCAAGGATGCTATCGACGGAGGTAAGGTCCATTTAGGTGGGCATCGTTGCAAACCCAGTAAAGAGGTGGTCGCTGGCGATACGCTAAACATTACCCAGGGCTATGATGAAAAAACCGTCATTGTGCAACAGGTCACCGAGAAGCGAGGAGCTGCACCTATCGCCCAAACCTTGTATCAGGAAACACCGGAGAGTGAGGAAAAGCGAGCACTTCTCGCGCAGCAGCGAAAAGCCGCCGGTGCTCATATCAGGTCTGAGGGTCGACCCACCAAGAAAAACAGGCGCCTGATTCACCAGTTCCGTGATAAAAACCTGTAGAGAACCAGCGAGCATCGGAATAACACAGATTCGGGCAATAACAGCAAACGACATTCCCCACAGACCCGTAGATTTGGCATAATCGCGACACTTCACTCACAGGCATCATGCTCCTTGGAACCAAAACCTTGCGAATCAGGCGAGATAAGCCTTACAGAACTTGTCGATCTTGCAATCGAACAGGGTGAGGGGTCACTGGCTGCAAACGGCGCATTGGTCGTTCAGACCGGCCACCGTACTTCTCGCCATCCACTGGACCGATTCATTGTTAAAGAACCCAGCTCCCGGGACGCAATTGACTGGGGGGACATCAATAGACCTTTTGATGCCGCACAATTCGACGCACTGTGGAAACGGGTAAAGACGTACCTCGGTGAGCGGCAATATCACGTGACCGAGCTTCATGTCGGTGCAGATCCCGAACACTATTTACCCATTAAGGTCAGCACAGAAACCGCCTGGCACAGCCTCTTCGCACGCTCACTGTTCATTACACCGGAAAGCTATAACCCGAAAGGCAAAAAGGTCTGGCGAATTCTTCATGCTGCAGGTTTTGTTTGTGAACCAGCGCGTGACGGAACCAACAGCGACGGCGTCGTCATCATTAATTTCGCCCTTCGCAGGGTATTGATCGCTGGCATGCCCTACGCCGGTGAACTGAAGAAGGCGATGTTTTCTGTACAAAATTTCCTGTTACCGGAAAAAGACGTCCTGCCCATGCACTGCGCCGCAAACGCGGACGACGATGGTTCCGTGACGTTGTTCTTTGGTCTTTCCGGTACCGGCAAGACAACCCTTTCTGCCGACCCGAACAGAAAACTGATTGGCGATGATGAACACGGCTGGGCGAAAGACGTCGTATTCAATCTTGAGGGAGGTTGCTATGCAAAGTGCGTCAACCTCAGTCATAAAAATGAACCTGTGATTTGGGATGCCATTCGCCAGGGCACCATCATTGAGAACGTCAAAGTTGATCCGGTCAGCGGAGAACCCGACTACAGTGACACAAGCCTCACTGAAAATTCACGGGCCTGCTACCCCCTGGACCACATTGAAAGGCGGGTTGAAAAGAACCTGGCCGGTGAGCCGGCTCACATCATTTTTCTGACCTGCGACCTAACCGGTGTACTTCCTCCTGTCAGTCTGCTTGACCCACATGCTGCCGCCTATCATTTCCTAAGTGGCTATACCGCAAAGGTAGGTTCTACCGAGGCTGGTGTTGAAGGGGATATCGCGGCGACTTTTTCCACCTGTTTTGGCGCGCCCTTTTTCCCACGCCCCGCGGGTGTTTACGCAGAGCTGCTGATGAAACGTATGCGTGAATTTGGTTCCCGGGTTTACCTGGTGAATACTGGCTGGACCGGCGGCCCGGAAGGTAGTGGCGGCAGTCGCTTTGCTATTCCTGTTACCCGGGCGATTATCGCGAACATCCACTCCGGTGAAATTGATAACGCTCCCACCACAAAATTGTCCCTGCTGAATCTCACTATCCCACTGAAGCTCGCCGGTGTTGATGATGCAATCTTAAATCCAAGGAGCACCTGGTCCAATCATGATGATTATGATGCAGCAGCAAGGG
>JABBBA010000266.1:0-2367 GCA_018607685.1 K189A clade bacterium
CGACATGCCAGCGTTTGATGAGAACTACGATTCCATGTCAATCGCAGAGTTTGAACCGATGGTTCGACGGGTTCTTACTAAAGACTTTGGCTAAGGCCTATGTTTAAAGGCTGGGCAAGGCATTGAATTGCGAGGTCTAACAACACAGGTAGTGATCGGGCTTGCGGTGTTGGTTGTACTAGGCCTGAACTGGATGCCCGGGCTTGATCAACGGGCTGAAGGATATCTTCAGAACGCCATGGCAGATAACCTGCTGATTTATGCTACGGCCCGATCATTGAACGGCATTATTTCTGTCGTTCAGTCTATAGAACTCAGCGTCAGTCTTGGGGCAGGGGTTGCCGTCAACCTTGGCGAAATCCTCGATCCGCTAAATGATCTCATAGAAAGATTTTCGGCCTTTGTGCTTTATGGTCTTGCCGGGCTTGGGCTTCAAAAACTTGTACTGATTGCGACCTCCAGTTTTGTGATGAAAGTTGTCACGACCGTTGGACTTGTCCTGGGTTATGTCGCCTGGCTGTTTCGTGCATCACTACACCATTGGTTGGTGAAGCTTGTGGTGCTTGTTCTTATGGTTCGTTTTGCGTTTATTGTTGAGGTTGGCGTTATAGCGACGCTGGATGCTCTCTATTTTGATCAGCAACAGGATGAAGCCCATTCCGCATTACAGTTGGCAAAAAAGAGTGTCGGGCAGTTACGGGAAGAGTATCTGGCGGTAATCTCCGAGAAGGGAATTTATGGCGGCCTCTGGGAATCGGTCGCCACAATTGTCGGTAGTGATGAACAGGAGGGTGTTGCGGATATCGCAGCGAGCGCTATCGTTGAGCTTATCGTGATCACTCTGGTCAGGGGGTTGATCCTGCCTCTGCTTTTCGTGTGGATGTTGATCATTGCGGGAAGATTGCTGCTTGACCCGCGCGGCGGCCGAGGACCGCAGCAGATAGCTGCGATGGAGGTGGTATGAACTTCGAGGACTTTACTGAGATTACAAGACGGCGCTACGAGTATGCGTTGGGTATTGATACGCATGATTTTGAATTGCTGAGATCTATCTTTACCGAAGAGATAACCATGGATTTTGAAGACTACAGCGGCCAGCCTTCCGCAAGCCTGAAGGCCGACGACTGGGTGGCGGGTTGCAGGGTTTTATTCACCGGGCTGGATGCAACCCAACACGTCATGAGTAATCCTATCGTGGACATTGACGGCAAACGCGCCCAGTGCCGGATGTACATGAAAGCCGAACATTTTTTCCAGAACAACCAGGGCAGCCCCGATTTTGCGATTGGTGGCTACTACGTAGACCAACTGGAAAAAGTAAATGGCAAATGGTTGATCAACGCGGTTACGCTGAAAATTCTATGGAACCGCGGTAACCGCCACATCATGTCGATGGCCGCTGAACTGGGTGCTCGAAAACTGAACGAGGCTTCTTAGGTAGCCTTCGGCCTTAACGCGTGCTCAAGTGCATGCAGAAAGCTCTGGTTCAATCGACGACTGACACCAGCGTTGGGCACAAATGAATCAGCCCCGTGATATAGCCCTGGGAAAATAGAAAATTCGCACGGAACATCGGCGGCAAGCAACCGTTGTGCGTACTCAATATTCTCATCCCTGAAAAGATCCTCGGAACCTACACACATGTAGGCGGGTGGTAGGCCTGAAAGGTCTGTTGCCCTGGTTGCGGCAGCATAGGGTGATGCCTGCTCTCCCGGTACACCATCCAGATACATTTCCCAGGCGTTAAAGGACGTGGATTGCTTCCAGACCGGATGATTCTCAAACTGTCCGGAATCCGTTGCGTGAAGATTGTCGATCATCGGGTAAAGCAACAGTTGAAGCTGCAGCGGGAAGTTATCCCGGTCTCTGTTCATTAGCGCAACACCGGCGGCCATTCCACTACCTGCGCTGGCGCCGCCCATGGCCACGCGGGTCTTATCTATCCCGAGTGTGTCGGCCTCGTTCATTATCCATGCAAGTGTCGCGTAACAATCTTCGGGACCTGCGGGGAAGGGATGCTCGGGTGCCAGCCGGTAGTCCACAGAAAACACGGTGCAGTTACAGTGATCCGCGATGATTCTGGCTCTTTCATCTTCAGCATTCCCCAATATATAGCCGCCCCCATGTATCCAGAGCACCGCGGGTTGGTTGGGCTGCTCATCCTTTCGATAGATATAGACATCAACCGTGCCGTCCTCGGTGTCGATGGTTTTCTTATCCGAGAGTACGTCGACGGAGGAGGGTGGAGGTGGGCGAGAGGCAAGAAGCTGGCGCATTTTGGCGATATTCTCCCGATCCAGGTCCAGCGCGGGAAAGGCTTCCAGTGCAGGTAGCAGTTCGGGGTCGATGCGATTGTAGTCAAGCAAC
>JABBBA010000266.1:2378-3626 GCA_018607685.1 K189A clade bacterium
ATTCATTATCGGTCAGCCCGGCAATCCGATACTGGCGGGCTACCCTGACTGGGAGACGTTGCCTGTGCCGAAGGTCGGCCTGTTACCCACGTTCTACGTAGATGGCGACGGCGGTGAGTTGCAGGCGATTACCGACTCCACCCCGATGCTTGCGCAACTGGAATCCCTGTCGGAGGAAAGAAGCCTGTACCCAACAGACCCGGTCATCCGTTTCCTTAACTATGTGCTCGAAGATTATGCGGATGAGTGGTTAACCCGTTGCATGTTCCACTACCGCTGGATGTACGATGAAGACATCGATAAAGCCGGCGCCATCCTGCCATTGCTGAGGGACACAGGACTTCCCCCTGCACAACACGAAAAAATGAAACAGTTCGTCTCGACTCGTCAGATCGAACGGTTGTACGTGGTAGGTTCAAACGAGGTAACAACACCGGTCATCGAGGACAGCTATCACCGGTTCCTCGCGTTAATGGATGCACACCTGCAACAGTACCCGTTTTTGATGGGTGGCCGACCAGGATCATCGGATTTTGGTGTGTATGGACAACTGACCTGTCTGACCCACTTCGATCCTACGCCGACAAAAATTGTGCTGGAAGAATCCCCAAGGACCTATGCCTGGGTTGAACGCTTGGAGGATCTTTGCGGGTTTGAGGTGGAAGAGTCTGGATGGTTGACCAGGGATACGATTCCCGATTCTATGCTTGCGCTGCTTGGTGAGGTCGCGCGGGTTCATATGCCACAGATGCTTGCCAATGCACGGGCTGTTGCAGCGGGAGAGAAGCAGTTCGAGACGGAAATTGATGGCAAGGCCTGGCAACAGCCGTCATTTCCTTACCAGGCGAAGTGTCTGCGTTGGACCAGGGAGGCGTTTGGCTCCCTCAATGATTCCGACGGTCAAAGTGTCAGGCACCTGTTGTCCAATGTTGGATTGATGCCACTAATTGATGAAGCTATTGGCTAGGTCTTCCCGGATTCGGCCCACAAAAAAGCCCGGCTATGCCGGGCTTTTTTGTTTCTGCTTAAGCGCTATTTACTTTTGGGTGCTTCCTCACTGTCAAGCCATCGATTCAGCGTGTCATGAAAATGCCGGATCTTCGATTCCTGATAGCTGGCAAAAATAGTCTCACCTTTAGGGTGAGAATGAAGTCCTTTTTGCACCATTCGGTGATTGACGAAATCCTGGTTAAATATCTTGGTCAGGTTGCTGCCGAATTCTGCGGCAACGGTGTAGTCGTCATCGAC
>JABBBA010000321.1:0-443 GCA_018607685.1 K189A clade bacterium
GTATTGGTCCAGACGACATTAGCCTTGTAGAACTGCATGACTGCTTTGCGACTGCTGAGATTCTCCATTATGAGAATCTGGGGCTTTGTAAAGATGGTGAGGCAGGTCGAATGATCGACGACGGTGAAGTCGCCCTTGGCGGCAGAATACCGGTGAATGTCTCCGGTGGTTTGCTCTCTAAGGGACACCCACTTGGAGCAACCGGCATTGCGAATATTTATGAGGTCAGTACGCACCTTCGCGGTGAAGCCGACAAGCGCCAGGTGGAAGGCGCCCGATTTGGCATGACGCATGTGATTGGGCTGGGTAGTGCCTGTGGTATTCACATACTGGAGAAGGTTGCCTGAGTAAAAATCAAGGCGATAGTAATTGAGCCGGGCAATGCCCGGCTTTTTTATCTGTAGGTAATACGAGAAGAACAGTGGATTCATGAAAATCGGTGT
>JABBBA010000321.1:453-3298 GCA_018607685.1 K189A clade bacterium
AATGAGGCAGAAGTTGACCGTGTCATTCACACGGGGGATATCACCCAGGCGAAAACGCTGGAAATATTTGCCCGGCTCAATGCGCCTCTTTGGGGAGTATTTGGTAATAACGATATTGGTGAGCGGGATTCATTGACCCGTGCGGTTAACCAGTTTGGCTTTGAGTTTATCGAGCCGCCGCTGACGCTGCACTGGCTGGAGAAGAAGATGGTTGTGGTTCACGATCCTCTGGAGCTTTCGATGGTCAACCCCGGGGACTACGACATCATCCTGCACGGCCATACTCACCGTCAGACGATTGAGTATGACGGTGACCAGCTCACGTTCAATCCCGGTGAATGTGCTGGTCATATGGCCGGATACAATGCCATCGGCGTTCTGGACTTGCAGGAAGTCAGTGTGGAGATACTTAACTTCTAGGAGCGGATAGTTGATCACGCGATTTACCCTCACTGTAATTCACTGCCTGTTTGCCGCATCAGTCTTCGCAGCCAGCCCCAATATCCTGATTATCTATGTGGATGACCTTGGGTTTGGCGATACCGCTGTCTATGGGCATCCAATTGTAAAAACCCCGAATATCGATCAGCTGGCGGAGGAGGGGGTTCGTTTCACCCAGTTCTATGCGCCCTCGGCTTTGTGTTCGCCATCACGTGCCGGGTTACTAACGGGAAGGACCCCCTATAGAACGGGCGTTCAATCCTGGATACCTGATAACTCCGATATCACTCTCGCACGAGATGAGTTTACGATCGCGCAACTGGTCAAACCCCTGGGCTACCGAACAGCGGTGATCGGTAAATGGCACCTGAATGGTGGGCTGCATCTTGACGATACGCCCCAGCCTCGGGATTTTGGGTTTGACTACCAGTACGGCCTTGCGGCCTGGGTCAAGAATGAAAAAGCCGCAAAGGCGAAAACCGGGAAGTTGTATCCCGACAATATGTATCGAAACTGGTCTCAGACGAAGCCATTGAGTGGCTAACCAAAGAGCTGGACGAACCTTTCTTCCTCCTGCTGACCTACAGCGAAGTTCACACACCCGTGGCGTCTCCCGAAGAATACCTGGTTCAATACGACCGGTTTTTAACGGATGAATCGAGGGCTCACCCCTGGCGCTATTATATGAACTGGGCGGATAAGCCGAATCGGGGTAAAGGTGAATACTATGCAAATGTTTCCTACATGGATGCCCAGATGGGTCGAGTGCTGGAGTCATTGCGGCAATCCGGCAGGCTGGATGACACCCTGGTTATTTTCAGTAGCGACAACGGCCCGGTGACCAGTGATCCACAGGAAGCCTGGGAACTGAACATGGCGGGCGAGACCGGGGGGTTCAGAGGCAGGAAACGCTACCTGTTTGAAGGTGGCCTTAGGGTACCCGGCATATTTCGCTGGCCGGGCAAAATAGCCGCTGGCACGGCGGTAGACACGCCGGCTACAGCACTCGATATTCTGCCTACCATTGCGGATTATCTTGCGTTGTCACTTCCAGAGGACAGGGTAGTCGATGGGCAATCTATAACTGGCTTACTTGATGTAGATAAAGACACGTCTGTACAACGAAGCAGTATCTTCTACTGGTCTATTCCGACACCGGATGGAATGGAGTATGCGGCCCGGGATGGGAACTGGAAAATGATTCTCGACCCACAGGGTCAGCCGCAGTACCTGTTTGACCTGTCAGAGGATCGTTATGAAGTTAATAATTTACTGAAACGCGAACCCGATAGGGTTAACAGTCTTAAGCAGAAGTTCGATGCCTACCGTGTCAGTGTAGAAGGTCCGGGTGATCTTTAGTTTCAAATGGCAGTTCGTTTTCAAGCAGGACGCGCGCAATGGCGTCTTTCCAGATCTGATAGCCTTTCTGGTTCAGGTGCAGCATATCGTTCACAAAAATATCTGCCATGATGCTTCCGTCCGATTCCAGCATTGAACTTGCGACATCGACATAGAGAAGGTTTTCGTGGGACTCCGCCATCGATTTCAGCGCTGCGTTAATCTCCCTCATTCGCGGCCACATTGATGCCCGGTCGATACTGGGTTTGATCGATATCATGTAGATTCGTATGTTTGGATCATGGGCGTGGATTTTTCCAATCGCCTTTGTGTATGTCTCAAGAATCGTTGTGCCAGGTACATCCTGTGATACATCGTTGTCACCTTCGTAGATCATGACAGCGCGCGGATCATGTTTCAGTACCAGTTCGTCGAGGTAATACAGAACGTCATTCATGTTGCTACCACCGAAACCTCTCGGAATAATGGTCAGTGGCGAGAGATCTTTATGAATGTGGCGTCTCCAGTACTTCATGCTGGAACTACCGGTCGCAACGATTGCTGCTGGCTGCTTCCCGATGATTTCATCTTCCAGCGCAAACTCTTGCATGATGTCGTCCCATCTTGTCGGGTCCCTGTAATCTGCGGCGCTAACGGTTGCGCACGCGAATACCAGGGCAAGTGTGATGATGTTCTTAATCAATTTTTCAGCCCTCTATCTTTTATCTTCGGTTCTTTCATCAATGAAGCAATGCATGTTCGTCAATCTCCTATGATGGGTTCCGGGTCTGTTTGGCCACGTCGAACGAACCAGATAACAAAATACACAAATGGTGTGTCGATCAGCGCGATCACAATCTTGAGAATATAGGTTGCAAGGATGAGTTGTATGAGCTGCGCCGTTGGGATGATGCCAAAAAAAGCAATTCCATAGAAAATCGCGGTATCCAGTAGCTGGCTTGCGACGGTTGATCCGTTGTTCCTTAACCACAGTTTGGCGTCACCGGTTCGAGCCTTGATGCGGTGAAAAGCCCATACATCAAACGTTTGGCTCACCATGTAACTC
>JABBBA010000321.1:3308-3626 GCA_018607685.1 K189A clade bacterium
GAGAGGCTATTGTCACCCTTCCGGCAAAACTCATCACGGACTCAAAAGGTAGCTGATTCCCATAGAGCTGGCTCGGCTCCCAGTGAATGCTGAACTGCGTGGCGAGCAATACGATCGGATAACACAGGGCGGTTCCGACGACGGCGGCATGGGCGAATTTTCTACCATAAAGTTCGGACATGACATCTGTCAGTAGAAAGGTGCTGGAATAAATGAGAATGGAGCCGGAAATCGAGACGATACCAACGATAGGCAGATGAATATCGCCCAGTTTTTCAGCGATGAAAATACTGGTCACCACAGAGCCTGCCAATAGAG
>JABBBA010000317.1 GCA_018607685.1 K189A clade bacterium
GAATCAGGATTTTTTCCTGATGAATATCAGGGTGTGATGACATGGGATTTACTGACAATTGGTAAGAAGCAATTATACATCGTCGGGCGCCTAAATGATGCTGTTCAGGTAATATGCCCACATGGAAAAATCGAACCGACAGGTGATTTCCGTCTCGGATCTTAATCGCGATGCGAAACGGCTGCTTGAATCAGAATTCCCAATTCTGTATGTGGAGGGTGAAATATCGAACCTGGCGCAACCGGGCTCGGGTCACTGGTATTTCACCCTGAAAGACGACAGGGCCCAGATACGCTGCGCCATGTTTAAGAACCGCAACCACATGGTTCGATTTAAACCACGAAACGGCCAGAAAATCATCGTTCGCGGACGGATCAGCCTTTATGAAGGTCGCGGTGAGTTCCAGATGATCGCCGAGTTTCTGGAGGACTCCGGGGATGGGGGCCTGCGACGGGCATTCGAGAAACTTAAGGCTGCACTACAAACCGAAGGGCTATTTGATCAAGCCGGAAAGAAGCCCATCCCAACCCTGCCGGAGCATATAGCGATCATAACGTCGCCCACCGGGGCCGCGATCCGCGATGTGATCTCAGTCATGCAGCGCCGTTTCCCGGCTGTCAGGATCAGTATTCTCCCGGTCCAGGTACAGGGCGAGGAATCAGTGCCTCAAATTGTCGCGGCGCTGCAAAGGGCTAACCGTCCTTCGGTCGAGAAATCAGGAGAACAGGCCTCAGACCCATTCGACTTGATTCTCCTCACTCGAGGCGGCGGTTCGCTTGAAGATCTCTGGTCATTCAACACAGAACCCGTTGCCCGCGCCATTGCTGCAAGTCATCTCCCGGTCGTGTGTGCCGTAGGACACGAATCAGATGTTTCAATCGCAGATTTTGTAGCAGACCTAAGGGCTCCAACGCCATCCGCAGCCGCCGAACTCATCACACCGGACGGCGATGTTCTGCTGGATAGTTTCAATATGCTCACACAGCGCCTGTGGCAATTGATGGACCAGCGGATCACTGACGGATCAAGAGACATACTGCATCTGCGAAAGCGGCTGCGGCATCCACGCGCCCATCTGGAAGAACTGGCGCAACGCCTGGATGAACTGGAGCGGCGACTGGTAAGCAGCATCAACAACCAGCTTGAGAGACAACAATCGCGCCTGGACCGATACAGACTTAATTCGCCACAAAAAGCCATCGATGCAAACAGGGTAAGGCTGGGGTACCTGAGGGAAAAGCTCATCGGTCATTCGCAATCTGCCATCAGGGGCCGGTCAGACCAGATGATAAATTTCACGGTAAGACTCGACACGCTCAGCCCGCTCGCTACCTTGCAACGCGGCTATGCCATCGTTTCATCAGAGCAAGATGGACACATCGTAACCAGCTCGGAGGATTTACAACCGGGCGATCACATTCGCGCGCGACTGAAAAGCGGTGCCGTTATTGCTGAAGTAACATCAGTTGAAGTGGATACCGTTGAAAGCACAGACCTTTGAACATAAAACTATCGAGAGTGAACAAGGATTGATGAATAAGAGTTACCGAATGAAGTATCTGTTTCTGACACTCTTAGTCGTGTGCCAGTCTGCAATGGGCCTGCCCAAGCATGACCCCGTGCCCGGCGGCATTGCGCTCGTTCCCATATCGACCGACAGCAACGTAACATTTGATGGTCAACTGGTCATGGTCACTGAATCGGAAAAGGGTTATGTCGCCGTTGTCGGCATACCACTCTCCCGGTCACCGGGTTCTTTCCACCTGGATACGCCGGAAGGCAAGGTTCACTTCAACGTCGAAGCGAAACAGTATGAAGAACAACGTTTAACCATAGAGAACAAACGCAAGGTCAATCCCTACGCCCAGGACATGGAACGCATCACCCGCGAACGCGCGGAGATGGACGCTGCTTTCAATACCTTCAGACCAGTTAACAGAGTGCAGACAGGCTTTGATTTACCGACCGAAGGAATCATGTCCAGCTCCTTTGGTTTAAGAAGGATTTTAAACAACCAACCCAGAAATCCGCACAGCGGTATGGATATCGCAGCACCGGAAGGCACCCCTATCTACTCTCCCGCCAGCGGCAGGATTGTCGCCAGCGGCGACTATTTTTTTAATGGCAACACCGTAATGGTTGATCACGGCCAGGGACTTATCACCATGTACTGCCATATGAGCAGCATCGAAGTCGAAGTAGGCCAGACCGTAGAAAAGAGACAGTTGCTTGGGGAAGTAGGAAAAACCGGACGCGTCACCGGCGCGCACCTTCACTGGAGCGTCAGCCTGAACAATGCACGCGTCAACCCTGACCTTTTTTTGAACAAAGAAGATCCCTAACGTTTCTTCTTGTCTTTCTTAACGTGAGTCATCATTCGCTTACGGCTGGCTAGCTGTCGCTCAGAAAGTTTGTTCTTGCGGCCTTTAAATGGATTTTCAGCTGTTCGAAATTCCATCCGAAGCGGGGTCCCTTTCAACCTTAGCGCATCAACAAACTGGTGCATCAGATATCGCTTATAGGCTTCGGGTACTTTTTCGGCCTGGTTTCCATGCACAACGATGATCGGCGGATTGTTACCCCCCAAATGCGCATACCGGAGTTTGATACGCCGACCATTCACGAGCGGCGGCTGATGATTGAAAATTGCCCGCTCGAGAATCTCGTTCAATCTTGAAGTAGGGACCTTCAACGTCGCAGAGTTGTAAGCCTGGTGGATCGAATCATACAGGTGCCCTACGCCACTGCCGTGAAGTGCCGATATAAAATGCATTTTCGCGAAATCAATAAACGTAAGGCGTCGATCCAACTCAGATCGAACCTGGTCTTTCTGGTCCTGGTCCGTGCCATCCCATTTGTTAATGGCGATGACCAGTGCTCGACCGGCATCCAGAACATGGCCAAGCAGGTGCAGGTCCTGGTCTACGATACCCTCTCTGGCATCAACCATCAGGATGACAACATTCGCATCCGCAATCGCCTCGAGGGTTTTGATAATCGAGAAGGTTTCTATTTTCTCGGTAACTTTGCCTCTTCGCCTGACGCCGGCCGTGTCAATAATCGTATAGGGTTTGCCTTCACGCTCGTAGGGGATGTAAATACTGTCCCGGGTAGTGCCCGCCTCATCAAAAACAACCACTCTGTCTTCACCGAGCAACCGATTGACCAGCGTGGATTTACCGACATTCGGTCGTCCCACCACGGCTATCTTGATGCCGGTGGCTTTTACATTCGGGGATCCATCATCCTCAAACTGAAGTTTTGGTTGTACTTCTTCGTCAATGAGTTGCCCTACTCCGTTGCCATTACTTGCCGAAATGAAACAGGGCGCACCTATTCCCAGCGCATAAAACTCCGCGGCAACAAAATCTGGGTTCTGGCCATCAATTTTATTGGCAACCAGCAGGGTTGGGATTTCGTTTTGGCGGAGCATCTTCGCGATATTTTCATCACCCGCTGCTCGACCATCTTTTGCGTCAACCAGGAATAACACCAGGTCAGCTTCAGCAATTGCCTGTTTGGCCTGATCCGCCATGGGAACATCGATTCCATCTGCATCACCGGAAAGGCCGCCGGTATCTATGACTATATAGTCAAATTCACCC
>JABBBA010000125.1:0-299 GCA_018607685.1 K189A clade bacterium
ATGGACTACCATCACATGTTCACTACCAAGGGCGCGCAGAACCTCTGCTACAGGACGCACCAGCGCCCGATCATAGACACCCAGCAATTGCCTCTTTGCACCCGCAGGGTTAGTCAGGGGACCCAGCATGTTAAAAACTGTCCTGACGGTCATTTCTTTTCTTGGGCCAATAGCATGCTTCATCGCTGCGTGATGATTGAGCGCAAACAGGAAACCCACCCCCACCGAATCGATACAGCGGGCCACCTGGTCCGGCGTGAGCATGATGTTAGCGCCGGCAGCTTCCAGTAAATCCGCGC
>JABBBA010000125.1:309-3599 GCA_018607685.1 K189A clade bacterium
CGCCGCAGCTACAAACGCACTGGCGGTCGAGACGTTAAATTTATTAACACCGGAACCACCGGTACCGCAGGTATCGACAAGACCCGTGTCGTTGACCGATACCTGTGCAGCAAGCTCTCGCATGATCTCAGCGGCGCCGACAATTTCATCAACCGTTTCTCCCTTCAGACGAAGCCCAATAAGAAAACCGCCAATCTGCGCGTCGGTCGCCTCGCCCGTCATAATCAACCGCATCACTGCATTCATCTCGCTTTTGGCAAGATCCTTCCCGTCAATCACCTTCGCTATAGCCGCTGGCATATCCATCAATTTTTCCCCTTCGCCAGGTTAAGAAAATTGCCCAGCAGATCATGACCATGTTCTGTCAGTATCGATTCCGGATGAAACTGAACACCTGTCATCGAATACTCTCGATGCCGAACACCCATAATTTCTTCCAGCTCTCCATTCTGGTTTTCAGTCCACGCGATTACTTCCAGGCAGTCAGGCAGTGATTCCTTGTCGACCACCAATGAGTGATAACGGGTCGCTGTAAACGGGTTGGCGAGACCGGCAAACACATCCACTCCGGTGTGGTGTATTGGCGAGGTTTTACCATGCATTACCTGACCTGCCTTGATGACCTTACCGCCATAAACCTGACCGATACTCTGGTGCCCGAGACAAATACCGAGGATAGGGATTTCACCTTCAAAGGCGCTCACTACATCCATCGAAACCCCTGCCTCGTTAGGTGTGCAGGGACCTGGGGAAATCACAATCACATCGGGTGCCAGTTCCCGGATCTCCGGAACGGTGATCTCGTCATTCCGGTAAACCCGAACATCTTCGCCAAGCTCACTCAGGTACTGAACGACGTTGTATGTGAATGAATCATAATTATCTATCATCAGTAACATTACGCGTCACCCTGCCCGGTTAGACCTACCACAGGTCTTTGTTCGTCCTGATTATAAGTACGCTGATTTTCAGCGGTCACGCCCTGGAGATCCAGACCAGCTTCGGCCATTGCTGCTGCCTCAAAGATGGAGCGAGCTTTATTAATCGTTTCTTTCCATTCGAGGCGCGGAATGGAGTCGGCAACAATTCCGGCACCCGCCTGTATATAAAGCTGGTGGTCCCTCACGATGGCAGTCCTGATAGCGATGGCTGTATCCATATTGCCATTCCAGGAGAGATAACCAACTGCCCCACCAAAAATGCCCCGCTTCTCTGGCTCGATCTCATCGATGATTTCCATAGCCCTGACTTTTGGGGCGCCACTCAGGGTTCCCACGGGCAACGTCGCGCGAAGCAAATCAATCGGACTCAAGTTGTCCTTCATCTGTCCCCGGACGTTTGATGCGATATGCATAACATGGGCATATCGCTCGACCGTCATCATCTCGCTGACTTCAACCGATCCGGTTTTGCAAACCTTACCGATATCGTTTCGTCCAAGATCAACCAGCATCAAATGCTCGGCGATTTCCTTGGGGTCGGCCAGCAGCTCTTTCTCCAGCGCCTGGTCTTCATCTTCATCACGGCCTCGCCTTCTTGTGCCCGCGAGCGGGCGCACGGTAACTTCACCGTTATCCAGCCGGGCGAGTATTTCAGGCGAAGAACTGACTATCTGAAAATCTTCCAGATCGAGGAAATACATATAGGGCGACGGATTGAGAGAACGCAGGGCACGATAGAGATTCAACGGATCGCTTTCGAACGCAACCGACATTCGCTGGGCGAGAACGACCTGCATGACATCGCCCTCTACAATGTAATCTTTGATTTTCTCAACGTCCGCTTTGTAAGCTTCCTCGCCATAATTCGAAACGAAATCGGCCTCATGCAATCGAGGACCTCGTAAAGGGTCATGTAGATCCTTCGGTACATTTGTCTGAAGATCCTGTGTCATCTGCTGAAGCCTGGCCTGTGCCAGCTCAAAGCTTCCGCCCACCGCAGGATCGCCGTGCGTTATCAAGTGAATACGCCCAAGTACGTTGTCAAAAACGATCACATCGTTGGAAACCATCAGTATGATATCCGGCGTTCCCAGCGTGTCTTCAGGCGCGCTCTGGCTTATTTTTTTCTCGACATATCGGATGGTGTCATAGCCAAAATAGCCCACCAGGCCACCGGTATAGATAGGCAGCCCCTGAAGCTCGGGGTAGGAAAATCTAGCCTGAAACTCTTCGACAAAGGCCAGCGGATCTTCAACCTGGAACTGTTCGGTGATCTCACCCGATTCCTCGATCGTAATCTCGTAGCCAGTGATTTTGACGACACAATCAGACGGTAGACCTACCAGCGAATATCGAGACCACTTCTCGCCACCCTGGGCTGCAGATTCAAGGAGATAGCTATAGGGGCCTCTTGCTACTTTCACATAACAGGATAGTGGCGTGTCCAGATCAGCCACCATGGTCCGAACCACGGGGACGTGATTGTATCCATCTTGGCCAAGTTTAATAAATTGTTCAGGTGTCATTTCTCTCTACCGGGTTTTACAAGCGTTCTTAAACAAACAGGGGCTAACCTTATAAAACAGGTGCTAGCACCCCAGGGGCGAACTTCAGCGTTAGCTTCGCCAATAGAGAGGAAGAGTCGGCCAAACGTCGCCGATGCGATACCTGAAGAGAGCGTTCATGAGTAATCTCATTTATCAGCGGCGAAGCTTAAAACAAGCCATATGCGTTTGACAAGATTGAAGGACACGGAAAGGAAATTGAAAGTAACCAACGTCATTGTGCGTTTATCGCCGATTTCATCGCTGCGATGCTAGCGGCATAGTCTTTGTGACCAAAGATTGCTGACCCAGCCACAAACGTATCTGCCCCTGCGGCTGCTATCTCGCCGATATTGTCTACCTTGACCCCACCATCAATCTCAAGACGAATATTGAAGTCGCTGCTGTCAATCCTTTGTCGGGCTTCCCTCAACTTATCCAACGCTGCAGGAATAAAGGACTGACCACCAAACCCAGGATTAACGGACATAATCAGGATCATATCGACCTTATCCATCACATGGTCCAGGTAATGCAAAGGTGTTGCCGGATTGAACACCAGGCCGCTTTTACACCCCAGAGAACGAACCAGCTGCAAAGATCGATCAATATGCGCAGAGGCCTCCGGGTGAAATGTAATATAACTGGCACCCGCGGCGGCAAAATCCTCAATCAGCCCGTCAACGGGGCTGACCATTAAATGCACGTCGATAGGCGCCTCAATCCCGAAGTTTCGAAGATCCTTGCAGATTTTGGGTCCGAACGTCAGCACAGGAACGTAGTGGTTATCCATGACATAGAAGTG
>JABBBA010000319.1 GCA_018607685.1 K189A clade bacterium
GATTACGACCATTTGCTGCACCGACCGCCCTGACAGCCTTCGGGCGCCCGATACTCTCTGCAATATCGCGATAGGTCGTTGTCTGCCCAAAAGGAATTTCTTTCAAAGCTGCAAGAACGCTGAGCTGAAATGGCGTGCCGGAAGGCCTCATTTTTAGCTCGAATTGTTGCCTTGTTCCCTCGAAGTATTCATTAAGTTGATCTTCAGCTTGTTTGAAAACTGAATCATCCTGAATCCAATGATCCTCGGGATGAACAACTCCCTTGCCTTCCGGAAACCCAATCATCTCAAGGATACTGGTTTTCCCCCCCAGTAAAAGCCTCCCAACCGGCGTTGCAATAAATCTGTAGTACACAATCGAATCCTCTTAATCATTCATTTTACTGCTGATCATTTCGCGTTTGTCAGTCCGCCGACGCTCTCCACAAATGCATCCCCGCGTACCCACTCCAGGGCTGCCATGCTTTCGCTCTGTTTATCAGTTCCTTTTCCGAGCGAACCCCCAGAATTTTCTCCGCAACCTTTCTAATCACCAGATCACCATGCAGAAATGAATCCGGATTCGACAAGGCACGCAGGCAAATATATTGAGCTGTCCATGGCCCGATACCCGGAATAGCGATCACCTGCTCATAAAAAGCCTGTTCATCCATATCAAACCCCAGTTCACCATCCGCCACTGCAACCGCTAGCAGTTTTATGGCTCTGGCACGTTTTGAAGGCATTGGCAGCGACTCAGGATCCATATCCGCCAGGGTTTCCGGGCCCGGGAAAACCCTCCCATAGTCTGTCTCATCGCCATATTGTTCTGCGATCCTCCCCATAACAGTGGTGGCGCCCTTGACTGAAACCTGTTGCCCGACAATCGCCCGAACTGCGATTTCAAACTCATCGAAGGCACCGGGTAACCGCAGGCCAGGACGTTTCTTCACAAGCCGGCCCAGGATCCTGTCCTCGCAGAGCACAGAATTTATTTCTTCCGGCACGGCATCAACGTCAAACATTGCGCGTACCTTCTGCATGATTCGCATCAGCGAACTCGTGCTCCCACCCTGGACGGCACAGACAAGTTGATTGTCAGACCGCGAGACGGAAAAATGCCCACTCTTGCCATCAAGCACAAAGGATCGTCCGTAACTTTCTTCAGCATTCTCCCTGCCTGCTTTTTCAACACCTACTGTTTCAACACCTACTGTTTCAACACCTACTGTTTCAACACCTACTTTTTCAACACCGGGAATGGCCCTCATTCGATAAAACTCAAGCAGGCTCTGAAAATCATAGGGTTCACGAAACGGAATCTTCAGCTCAACTCGTTCGACGGGTTCTGATCTGGTTTTTCGGAGCGAGCTTGGCGATCGACTGTAGGTTTGTTTAAAATGATCATTGAACCGCCTGATACTGCCATACCCGGATGAAAGGGCAATTTCAGTCATCAACAGACTGGTCTCATCAATCAGCTTTTTAGCGAACTGAAGTCGACGTGTCTGAGCTATCGTTTTCGGTGAGGCACCAAGATGGTTCGTGAACAGCCTGGACAGATGCCTGGGTGTTACACCCAGCCGATCACACAACCGGGCGACACTCCCCTGATCCAGAGCTCCGTCGTTTATCAGCCTTAGCGCACGAACCACCGTTGTGGACGATCCACGCCACGCGGGTGTGCCTGGCGACGATTCAGGGCGACATCGAAGACACGGTCTGTATCCTGCTTCACTTGCGGCCGCCGCACTATCAAAGAAGGTAACGTTCTCCTCACGGGGCATTTTTACCGGGCAAACAGGCCGACAATAAATGCCAGTCGTCCTGACCCCAATAAAGAATCTGCCGTCGAACCGAGGATCTCGAGTCTTCCTCGCCTGCTCAAGTTTTCCACCCGCTGGTAGCATTTATAAAACTCAACCTAATATCTGATCCTATCTTAGGGGCTCAAAGAGGGACCTACTAGCCAAAATAGGACCTCGTTATCTGCGCGTTTAGACATCACCTTCGGTACAATAACGCGATGAAATCCCTTGGTAAGCTTGAATCAATATCACCGAACCTGCTGGACATGCCGCGGGCATCGCATTTCTGCGTCGAGCATTTCGCTGACTATTTGTCACAGCCAACATCAATCCTGCTCTGGGTGATGCTGCTGCATGAAGGCGGTGAGATTTACACCGTAATATCCGACCGTGATTTTCCTCACGGAACCGACGCAGGTAATCTTGCGGACCTGAGCGAAGCAGCTAATGCAGTGGGTAGAGAGCCCATCTGCCTTAGCCAACCATTTGAGCTGGAAACCGTCAGCATCCCAAAACCCTGGGGACAGGAAATCTGGTATTCCGGCATAGAACAACGAGGTGTGTCGACGGTTAAGAATGTTCCTCTACCCTGGTTACTGTCCGTGTTCGGGGAGTATCTCGGGTGCACTGGCTCCCCCATGCTGTTGAAAATTCTTGACCCATTCCCTGAACCAAACCTGGGTGATCTGTATTTTGAGATGCATGAGAAGAAGATCGAAGTGTACGTGGTCACTCAGATCGACCCGGCTGCATGGCCAACCGGCTCAGGAAAAATTCGATACGGTTTTAATCAGGAAATATTTGCTGAGTTCGAATCAGATGATAAATTTCGCGACAGTTATCAAGAGTCGGTAACTGAATATCGACTTACAAGGAACGAAATAGATACACAACTTAAGTCGCTTAGAAAGCAACTGGGTCCCGGTGCAGGCAATCCTCTAACGCCGGCGCAGTACCACCAACTTATTGCGCAGATTGATCCAGAACTTAACGCCAGGGAAGAGCATTTGAGGAAAAAGATGTATCGGCACACAGGGTTGCTGGACTTAAACGTTGGTGACGTCGTGACCGTCGCGCCGATGGTACCTCACTCGTTACAACACGGTGTAAGGGTCATCGAGTTCCAAACCCCTCACTATGAAAGATACATTCTGTCATTCGGTCAGGAGGTTTTGACACAGGATCACTGGGATACAGACAGCGCTTTAGCCAGCGCGAGAACAGATGTCCATGCCCCGACGCCTCCGGTAAAGATCTCGTCAGACCAGGATCTTATAGCGGATTTCGATGCATTCAAGGTGACGAGGATCAAGCTCGAACCTGGAAAAAGTGCCGAGACGCAACATACCAACTATACAATCGTGATTGGCGTGGCTGGCGCTATGACTCTGGATGACCTGACGGTAGTTGGCCCTGAGCGAGCATTTTTTCAGCCGCCCAGGAAGGCACTTCGTTTGACCAATCGGGGAAATACCCCGGCGACTATTCTCGTCGCCGAGGAGAATAACCTAGCAACCTAGGAAGGAAGAAGGTCCTTCACTGCGTCACGTTCTTCTGTGAGTTCAGCCTCGGTATCGTTCATTTTTCCCTGACTGAAATCGTTTATGGCAAGTCCCTGGACAATGGCCCAGTCACCACCGGCACAGGTACACGGGAAGGAGTAAATCAATCCTTCTGCAATACCGTAACTGCCATCGGAATAGACTGCCATACTGACAACTTCCCCATTACTGCCCAGCGCCCAATCACGCATATGCTCAATGGCAGCATTAGCCGCCGACGCAGCACTTGACAGGCC
>JABBBA010000255.1 GCA_018607685.1 K189A clade bacterium
CCATTCGTTGTCGTACCAGCTGATCACTTTGACGAAGTTGCCGTCGATTAGTTGCGTGAGCGCCGGGTCGAAAATGGAAGAATGGCTGTTACCGATGATATCGGACGACACGATTGGATCGTCACAGTACTCAAGGATGCCTTTCAATGCCCCTTCGGATGCTGACTTCATCGCCTCGTTGATCGCCTCGACGGTTGTGTCCGAATTCAGTTCCACGGTCAGGTCAATCAATGAGCCATCGGGGACGGGTACGCGCATGGCAAGGCCATCGAGTTTCCCCTCGAGTTCAGGCAGGACTTTTCCAATCGCACGTGCGGCGCCCGTGGACGTCGGGACGATGTTGGTTGCGGCATTCCGCGACCTGCGCATGTCATCGTGAGGTGCGTCGATCAATCGCTGGTCGGAGGTGTAGGCGTGTACCGTGGTCAACAGGCCACGTTTGATGCCGAATTCGTCATGCAACACTTTTGCGATGGGCGCAGCACAGTTTGTCGTGCAGCTGGCGTTTGAAATGATGGTGGAGTCAGCCGTGACGACATGATCGTTCACGCCCATGACAATCGTGCTGGGTAGATCGTCTTTGGTGGGTACCGTGACGATGACCTTTCGCGCACCGGCGCTGATATGTTGTTCGAGCTCGGCTATTTTTCGGAAACGCCCGCTGGCTTCGACCACGTAATCGACGTTGTATTTTTTCCAGGGTAGGTTCGCAGGGTCCGGTTCACTTAGAACGTCAAAGGGGTCGCCGTCGATCTCCATCACGTTCCCGTTCAGCTTAACTTCCCCGGGGTAAATACCATGGATGCTGTCATACTTAAACGCGTATGCCAGCTGCTCCGGGCTCGCGATATCGTTGATTGCTACGACATCGTAATGCTTGCGCAACTTGGCGATTCTGGTGATAGTTCTGCCAACGCGTCCAAATCCGTTTATCGCAATTCTTGGTTTCATGGTGTACCTCGTCCTGTTCCCTGATAATTATTATCAGTATTGAATTTGTGTACAGATTTGTAACATTTTAACCCGCCGGTCGTCATTGTCCTGTATCAAAGAGGTAATCAACAAGTTGAACAAATTCAATAGAATAAAAGCCCTGTCAGCATTTTGTCTGGCACTACTGCTTTCACCTGGAGCGCAAGCTGAAACGGCGACATTCGCCGGAGGCTGTTTCTGGTGTGTGGAAGCTGCCTATCAGGATCTCGACGGTGTTACCGACGCCGTATCCGGCTTCACCGGTGGAAAGCTGCGAAACCCGACCTACAGCGGTAACCACCGCGGTCACTACGAGGCTGTGAAGGTCACCTATGACCCCGCGGTCGTCAGCTACGAACAATTACTGGATGTCTTCTGGCACAACATCGATCCGTTCGATGATCGTGGGCAGTTTTGTGACAAGGGGCCCAGTTATCGCAGCGCGATCTTTGCCACCGACGAGCAACGATCTCTGGCAGAGGCATCAAAAGAGCAGGTGGTAAATCAGTTCGAATCTGAACGCGTGGTAACCGAATTATTGCCAGCGTCCAGGTTTTGGCCAGTGGAGGAAGCACACCAGGATTACTATAAGAAAAACCCGATACGCTATCGGTTTTATCGCGCGGGATGTGGGCGGGATAAAAGGTTAAGCCAGATCTGGGGTGATTCTGCGGGCGGCCACTAGGTTTCCGTATTCATATAGCCATAGACTCCAATTCAATATAACTTCTGTTCTCTGGATACTTTCTGAATAGAGGCTTTGAACATGTCACCAATTCCAAGAGGCGCAACCGTCGCAGTAACCGGTGCTGCCGGATTTATCGGCGGTTGGGTTACCCGCAGACTGCTGGAACGGGGCTATCGTGTAAAAGCCTGTGTTCGTGACGCAATTGACGAAGAGAAAGTTGGGTTTCTTAAAGCCATGCCCGGTTTTGCGTCCGGTCGGCTGACTCTGCATGCAGCGGACCTTGATACCGATGGTTGCTTCGATGACATCTTCAAAGGATGTCATGGCGTGGCGCATATCTCTCATGTGAGTGATTACACGGACCACGAGTATATCGCTCGGGTCTGCCAGCATGTTGTTAATTCCATTAACCTTTCCGAAACGGTCACAAGGGTGGTCGTGACTTCAAGTCTTGCCGCTGTGATTTCGGAAATGGATCTGGACGAGCTGGTTCGACGACCTGTTATCTATGAGGACAGGTACCCCGACGATTCCAATCCGCGTAGAACGGCAAAGAGTCAGGGCTATTCCATGGGCAAGATCATTGCCGAGAATGCCTTTGCGGAAGCGGCTGAACTTAGTGGGCGGTGGGATGCCATCACCTGTTGCCCCTCGGATAACGTTGGCCCAATCCTGTCCAAACACCAGAAGAATTTTGGTCCCTGGCAACATGAGGTCGAGAAGATGCTACTCGGTACATACAATCAAAACTGGGTATATCGACCCTGGTTTCCGGTTGATGTCAGGGATGATGCTGATTGCCACATTGGATTGCTTGAGAGTACCGAGGTTGATAATGGTGAGCGGTTTATTGCCTGGTCTACGGATGCTATTGATGTGGCAGACGTATGTGCAGAGATCGATGAAGTACTTCCTGAACTTGCCTTTCAGGTCACTGAGCCTGTCGAAATACACCCGGAAAAGATCCAGCTGCGGGAAGAGAAATATCGCTCAACCTGGATGGGCTGTGACTGCCGGAATGAACGCATTCAGGCCGTTACGGGTGTGGAGTTCAGACCCTTTGAGGAATCTTTGCGCGACTGCGTTGAGTCGCTGGTTTCTATTGGCGGCGTGACCCCGCTTTCGATCACGGAGTAGAAGCCGTGATGGCGACGAAAAAACCTAAAAAGTCCCCCTTCAAGATATGTGGGCACGAAATCGCTGCTGGAACACGGTTTTCGTTCGACCTGAGGGTTCCTGACCTCTATGTCCAGAATGACCTGACAATTCCCATACATGTCATCAACGGGCGAATGGATGGACCGGTCATGTTCGTGTCGGGCGCGGTCCATGGTGATGAGATTTTGGGTGTCGAAATCATTCGCCGGGTTTTGATGTCCAAACAAGTCGATAGAATCAAGGGGACGCTGGTTGCCGCACCCGTCGTGAATATTTTCGGTTTTCTTAACCAGTCCAGATACCTGCCAGACCGAAGGGACCTGAATCGGAGCTTCCCTGGATCGGAAAAAGGATCAATTGCCTCAAGGATGGCGCATCTGTTTCTCAATCAGATTGTGGCACCTTGTACACACGGGATTGACCTTCACACGGCAGCAATCAATCGAGAAAACCTGCCTCAGATAAGAGCGGACACAAATGACCCTGTGGTGGAAGAGATGGCGAAGGCATTTGGTGTACCGGTCATTGTGAACAGTCAGCTGATTGATGGGTCTCTTCGTAATGCTGCATCCGGTGTTGATGTGAAGATGATTGTCTATGAGGCGGGTGAAGCACTTCGGTTTGACGAAACAGCAATACGCGCTGGTGTTAACGGAGTGTTAAGGGTGATGCGGTCGCTCGGTATGCTGCGAACCCAGCAAAGAAAAACAGCACCTCGCCAGCGGTTAAAAGAGCCTACGATTTCGCGGGTGTCGCGATGGG
>JABBBA010000444.1 GCA_018607685.1 K189A clade bacterium
AGGCATTGCAACGCTTTGCACTGTCGACTTCGGTCAGCATGGCCACAGAACTGAATGCACAGATAGATGAAGTGACCAGCCTGCAGCTTTGGCCAGACGCCAGTATTGTTTTAAAGGATGTGAGAATCACCAGCACCGATGGCGGTTCACCCGAATGGTTCAGTGCCAAACAACTTAGTCTTGAGCTGATACCCTGGTCGAACTTCAACAGTCGATCAGCGCTTATCAATGCCATTGAAATAGATTCAGCCAGGATCGACCTGAGTCACCTCAACGATTCTGATGCTGGTGATAGATTCCAGGTAATGTCTGATGAGGAAACCACCTTTGAGTTTCTGTCCCTGATAAATCGCTGGAACATTACCGACAGCCAGATCGTTTATCGGGATGACGATCAGAATATCGTTCTGAAGGTCAAACATTTTGAAGGAGAAACCCTTCTTGGAAAAACCGAGATCAGCCTTGTCGGCTATCTTAATGAGTTGCCACTTGAAGTAACGGGTTTCGGTGAAGTTGAGGAGTCACTCGCTGAAGGTTCATTGAGTTGGGGAAAGATGAATGGAACCTTCTCTTCCGGCCTGAGTCTGTCTTCCTCAGTGCCGACTCAGCAATTCGAGCTATACATGACAGCGCCCAGTTCGAAACCGTTGCTCGACCTTATAGGTGCAATCGAAATGAGGGACGGCAAATTTTCACTGCAGGTGAATGTTGATCGCTCGACCGTGAATACTGACATTGTCGTTGACGCCGATCTGGGTGAATTCAAAATGGATCTTTCGAGTCGTGTTGATGACATGACAACATTGAATGATTTCGAATTTTCCTATCAGGCAATAGGTCCATCGCTGGAAGAAGCCGGCGCCTTGTTTAATTTTCTGGATTTTCCGTCACAGCCATTTTCAATGAATGGCAACGTGAAGCGCCAGGATAAACAGGTCGACGTTAGTCGCAGCATTCTAACGATTGGCGATGGAAGTTTTATTGTTCAGGGGAGTTTGCCCAACTACCCCTTAATCGATGGCTGGCAACTCGAGCTTGAAGGAGATGAAATCGGGTTGGATATGCTCAGGCCTTTTGCGGGGCGTTGCACCCTGCCTAATGATGCTTTTCGCTGGAGGGCCAGTCTCCGAACCAACGAGCTTGGTGATGAAACTTTGAATTTTTTGCTGAAAAGCCCGCAAAGAAGATTTCAAATGGAAGGCGCGATCGGGCCAGCGCCGGGGTACGACGGAACGAGTATTAATGTAACTTCGGAAGGCATTCATCTGAACGATCTTGGTAACTGTATGGGACTCGCAGAACTTTCGGAGGAGACCACTACAATATCTGCATCGTTGACCAAGAAAGGAGAGGATTGGTCTCTTTCCCCATTCACCTTGGTGACGGATTCATTGGCGGTCGACGTGACCGTGGTATTGGACCAACTTCCCGGCCCAGATTCGGTGCAGATCTCGGCCAAGGTGGGGATTGATGATCTGGGCAATATATTTGCTCCGTCAGGTAGGACCCTGTTTCAGTCCATTGATGGCGCATCCCTGAGATTTGAAACAAAAATAGACGGCACTACTGCTGATTTGGATTTGGTAGATTTGAGTTTCTTTTTCAATGATCAGCCCGGAACGATAAGCGGTCGGTTAGGAGACATCAGTACACTACAGCAACTTAAACTTCTGTTTGAATTCTCAGGAGAGGATATTTGGAAGAGCTATAGGCAGACCGGGGCAGGCCGGCTACCTTTTAAAGTGTCGGGGAAGGTAGACAGCGTATCGGCGGGATGGGCAATCTCCGACGTTGAGTTAAAAGCGGGTAAGGCTGATCTGACACTTAACGGCATCGTATCCAATCAAGACAATTATGTTGGTTCAAGCCTGGAGTTGGGCCTGCAGGGCAGTCAGCTTTTTGAATTGCTTCCCCCAACGCTGACAAAGGGCGCGCCGGCGCTACCGGTTAGCCTGGAACTGGTTGCCCGTTATGAGGAAGTAGGGGTTGAGGTGAGCACACTGCGCGGCACCCTTGGTGTCAGCAAGCTGCTTGGGGATGGGTTCGTCGCTTTTCCGCCGGATTATCGAGGCACTCGAGGCAACCTGTCTGTTGAGGGGAGTAGCACCGGAGAAATTCTTGAGCTTTTCGGCTACGAATCGAATTTTCTCGATCGACCCTTTTCCATGACCGCACAGTTTGACGGCACCTATAACGAGGTGTCTGTTGAACAACTTAATCTCAGCTTTGGTGAAAGTGATCTCGCAGGGCAAATATCCATTGATTGGTCAGGTGTCCCCTCTATTGATGTTGACCTGCGCTCTACCTATCTCTATCTGCCTTATTTCTTTCCGAAACTGGAAAAGATCGACAAAGATATCCGCTCGGTAATGCCAGGCGATATGTCTCAGTATGAGGACGAACTCACCGAAGACGAACTCTCCGAACGACTGATAGAGGACGCAGAGCTTTCGACGGGTTGGCTGAACCAATTGGAAGGTGAGTTCACTCTGAATGCCGAAGAGGTTTTCTTCTCAAACACTACGTCAATGGGCATCGATGTTGATTTTGGCCTTACCGGTGGCACATTGACGACTCGCCGGGCAAATGTGCAGGGCGACAGTTTTGTGGGAAATGCAGATATAGAGATTACTCAGATGGAGTCTGGTGCCAGTTACCTGGTGGACGTCGACAGCACGAGATTACCTCTCTTCTCTTTGTTCTCCGGTGATTCTGATATTGACCGAGATGCATCCTATCGTGCTCGTCTGACCTCTTCGGGGGACAGTATTCATGACCTGCTCGGAAACATGGATGGCCAAATACTCTATAGAGGCAACGGGGGTACGTTGCATACTAATCAACTGAATGCCTTTTTTGGTGATTTTTTCAGTCAGTTGACCAGTCGCCTTCTAGGTCAAAACCAGACGTCAGTGAAGGTGGAGTGTACGGCAGCAGCAATGGAGATTGTTGACGGCGAGTTACAATTTAACCCCGCGATAGCCTTAAGGACCGATAGGGTCGACGTTCTTGCGCGCGGTAAGATTGACTTGGCCGAAGAATCGCTTGACCTGGTTTTAAATTCTCGCTCTCGAAAAGGTGTTGGTATAAGTGCACTGAAAACGGTGAGTCCACGTTCCCGGGTCGCCGGTACTTTCGCCCACCCACAGTATATTTTTGATGCGACCGGCGCTGTCGCGTCCGGTACAGCTGCCATGGCGACAGGCGGGTTATCCGTTCTTGCCAGTGGCCTGAAGGACCGATACCTCGCCAGAAGAGCTAATCCATGCGATGTTATTTACGAGCAGGCCATCAATGACAAGAAGCTTAGTTACGCAGACCTCATTGCCAAATAAACTGGAACAGATTGAATGCGAACAGATGTTCTACAACCCGTTATTAGTCGCTCGTTACTCGTGAAACAGTGAATCCAGAACTGGTCTTTTTGTTAGAAGCTGCCTTGATTGGGGTGATAGCGGTCGTCGCTACGAACCTTGATAATTTGCTTCTGTCCGTCAATCTCGTACAGGTCGATGGGATCAAGCGTGCCACAGGCGTGTTTTTTTCAATTCAGGTGCTGGTGATTCTTCTGGCACT
>JABBBA010000303.1 GCA_018607685.1 K189A clade bacterium
GCTTTACCGGATCTTCTATATCTCCTAAGTCCCTCAGGATTAATACCGCGCCCTCGTCCATGGGGCCAACAATGCCATCGACCAACTTTGTGGTACCGGTTCCGCGCTGCATCAGAAAGGGTGGCAGCTTGGCCAGATTTTTGTCCTGGAGCGCGCTTTTTACGTTTCCGGCGACAGATGATTTTTCGCCAAGCACTTCACGCCATGCCGCACCGGCATCCAGATCCCGCCCCAGCAGCTCTTTAGCGTCCGAATTGATGTTGATGATTTTGCCGTCCTGATCCAAAAAGATCAGTGCACTGCCAATACAGGCCAGCGCCGTTTCCAGCAGCTGTTGCTTTTCTTTAAGTTCTTTTTCAACACGGAACTTATAGAGCGCCATTTCAATCGTAATCTGCAGATCGCGATTCTCAACCGGCTTTATAATGTAACCGAAGGGAGTGACTTTTTTAGCTCTGGCAACCGTATCTTCGTCTGAATAGGCTGTAAGAAAGACAATCGGAACATCCATCACCGCCTGGATTCGTTCAGCCAGATCAATACCACTTAGGCCGTGGCGTAGATGAATATCACTTAAAAGGAGGTCAGGCTGGGTTTCGAGCGCGAGTTCAACCGCTTCTTCGCCAAAGGCGGTGCCCACGACATCCCACCCCATATTGGTAAGCCTGTTCTGAATCTCACGCGCGATCAGCGCTTCATCTTCGACGATGAGAATTTTTGCTGGAGCTGATTCCTCAGTCACCCTAACCCTCGCTCAACACAGGCACTATATAAGTGACATGTGCTTATGCGCTGAATCGCGCCTTTGCTTCCTTCCGCCTTGCGTGCAGTACGGGCTCTGTATAACCATTTGGCTGTTCCATACCCTTGAACACGAGATCACACGCCGCCTGGAAGGCAATGTTGTCATCGAAATCCGGGGCCATGTCCCGATAGACCGCATCGCCCGCATTCTGGCGATCAACGACTGCGGCCATTTTTTTCATTGTTTCCATCACCTGCTCTTCACTGCATACACCGTGTCGAATCCAATTGGCAATGTGCTGGGAAGATATCCGCAATGTCGCCCGATCTTCCATCAAACCAACATCATTGATGTCCGGCACTTTCGAACAGCCCACACCCTGGTCGATCCAGCGAACAACATAACCCAGAATCCCCTGGGCATTATTCTCAAGCTCCTGCTGCACGTCCTGCGCGGATAGATTCTCGCCCCTCAATAACGGAATCGTCAACAGGTCGGCCAGGCTCGCCCGGCTTCGCGCCTTAAGCTCGTCCTGCCTGCTCATCACATTCACCTGGTGATAGTGCATTGCGTGCAAGGTCGCTGCCGTCGGTGAAGGCACCCATGCTGTGTTTGCACCGGCCTCCGGGTGACCTATCTTCTGCTCCATCATCTGCGCCATTTCGTCCGGCATCGCCCACATGCCTTTGCCGATCTGAGCCTTGCCCTGCAATCCAGCAGCAAGGCCAACATCCACGTTCCAGTTTTCATAGGAGCTAATCCATGTCTGTTGTTTCATTGCGGTCTTCTTCACCATCGGACCAGCTTCCATACTGGTGTGAATTTCATCTCCCGTGCGATCAAGGAATCCGGTATTGATGAAAATCACACGATCTTTTGCCGCACGGATGCATTCCTTAAGATTGAGCGTTGTACGCCGCTCTTCATCCATTATGCCGACTTTCAGCGTGTTTGCTGAAAGTCCAAGTGCTCTCTCTATTCGCGCAAACAGGTCGACCGTCAGTTGTACTTCTTCGGGTCCGTGCATTTTTGGTTTAACAATGTACACACTCCCGGTTCTGGAGTTGCTGAGCGAACCCGTCTTCTTAAGGTCGTGCATTGCGATCAGGCTGGTGAACATACCGTCCATGATGCCTTCTGGAATCTCACTGCCATCGGCCATCAGGATCGCGTCGTTGGTCATTAGATGCCCGACATTACGAATCAATAGCAGGCTGCGACCATGGAGCGTTACATCATCCCCGTCGGCGCCCTTATAGGTGCGATCCGGATTTAACGTGCGCCGAACTACCTGGTCGCCTTTGTTAAATTCTTCCATCAGCTTGCCCGACATCAGACCAAGCCAGTTGGCATAAACAACAGCCTTATCGTCCGCGTCTACAGCGGCGATGGAGTCCTCGCAATCCTGGATCGTGGTGAGGGCGGATTCAACCAGAACGTCCTTCACACCGGCTTTTTCGTTTTTGCCGATTGAGTCCTCTCGATCGACCTGGATCTCTATATGTAAACCATTGTGTTTCAACAGAATGCCTGAGGGTTCACGCTCATCGCCGAGATAACCCACAAACTGGTTGGGGTTAGCCAGGCCCGTCGTTTCACCATTTTCCAGTTGGACTTCAACTGAACCACCCACAACCCGGTACTGCACGGCGTCCTGGTGCTGCGCGCCTTCGAGCGGATAAGTTTCATTCAGGAAGTTTGCTGCGTAGGCAATCACAAGATCGCCCCGAACGGTGTTAAACGCGCCACCTTTTTCTGCGCCGTTGCTCTCAGGAATGACATCGGTGCCATACAAGGCATCGTACAAACTTCCCCAGCGTGCGTTGGCAGCGTTCAGCGAAAAACGCGCATTCATCACAGGGACCACCAGCTGCGGGCCGGCCGTTAAGGCAATTTCCTCGTCGACATTTTCTGTACTGATTTCAAAATCAGGACCTTCTTCCAAAAGGTAGCCGATTTCGCGAAGAAAGGCGGTATATTCGGCTTCATCAATCTGCTGTCCCGCATGTTCCTGATGCCAGGCGTCAATTTTCGCCTGGAACTCATCGCGCTTCGCCAAAGCGGCTCGATTCCGCGGCACGAATTCTTCAAGCACAGACTCCATTTCCGACCAGAAGTGCGCCGGCGACACACCAGTGCCCGGTGCAATTTCGTTTTCCAGAAGGTCCTTCAGGACCTTCGCAATGTTTAACTGGCCAATCGTCACTCGCTCTGTCATAGCACTACTTTCCAACTCAATTTGTTTTATACAGCAGGTTCAATATTCAGGCACACCAAAGGCACCCGGAAGAAGTCGCATGCTACGCCAATTACCCGTATCTTGCATGCCACGAGATCATTTTATGGATCATCAAAACCATTTATGCTGGACAGATCAGCCCAGAGGACAGGAAATGGATTTCAGCCAGCTACACGCATATGTCAAAGCCGTCACCACAATATTGGTCGATGGTTTTGTAATTGGTTTTACAGTTCTGGTCATCGCGATCATCGTTATGTATATCGTCGATATTACCCAGACCTCCCATGCCGTTCGAAGAAACTACCCGGTAGTTGGCCGTTTCCGCTACCTGTTTGAGACCCTGGGTGAATTCTTCCGTCAGTATTTCTTTGCCCTGGACCGGGAGGAACTGCCTTTTAACCGCGCTGAGCGTTCCTGGGTGTATCGGTCCGCAAAAAATATCGACAGCACGGTCGCCTTCGGTTCTACCCGGAGTCTGGATCCTTCTGGCACGGTCATTTTCTCCAATACAGCCTTTCCTACGCTGGCCGGCGACTCTGTAAAGAGCGAGGCTCTGCTGATCGGCCCCTACGGCAGGGAGCCTTACAG
>JABBBA010000427.1:0-1138 GCA_018607685.1 K189A clade bacterium
CTTCCCCGATCATCCCGACGCGTTGAGCAGTCTTGCCATGATCGAATCTCAAAAAGGGCGACCCGCAAGGGCTGTTAAACTGCTGCAGAAAGCCATATCCCTGATCGATGACAACGCTGGCTACTATATGAATCTGGGTTCAGCATTGACTCAAACGGGCGAGATAGACGATGCCGCCGCCGCTTACATCCGATCGATAGAACTCGCGCCGACCTACCCTGACCCCTACTACAATCTGGGTGACCTCTATCTAGGCGCGGCCCGCCCTCATGATGCCATTGCAGTCTTTGATGCCTGCATCAACGCCAGGGGCCGGGACTTTCACGCGCTCGCCTATAAAGCCCATGCGCTGCGCGATGCGAACAAGGCCGACGAAGCGGAGTTACTGCTTGATCGGCAGTTGTTTATAAAGCGCTACAAGTTCGAAGTGCCCCAAGGCTACGCTGATCTGGCAGAACTGAACGCAACCCTCGCTCGTCACGTCCGCACCCATGACTCCATACAGGCGAACGTTCGCTCGACGGTCAACGGTGATCACACCGGCGAACTACTGAACCCGCCTCTGGGGCCGATGGTGCAAATGGAAGAAGTGATAAATGAAGCAATAGCCTGGTATGTTCGACAGCTACCGGTCCTGCCAGAACATCCCTTTATCCAGCACCGTCCACCAGCCTGGCATCTCACAGCCTGGGGCGTCGTACTTAAAAACAAAGGTCATGAGCGCTCGCATATTCACCCGAACGGCTGGTTGAGCGGTGTCTTTTATGTGCAGTTACCAGAGATCATTGATGATGCTCAATTTGAACCGCAGGGTTGGCTGGAATTTGGTCGCCCGACGGCGGACCTCCACGTCCAATCCCCACAGGTAACCGAGGTCTACAAGCCTGAGTACGGCAGTATCATATTGTTTCCCTCATACTTCTATCACGGCACCATCCCGTTCAAGAGTAGAGAGAAAAGAATTTGTATTTCATTTGACGCTGAGCCTATCTACAAATAGATACCTGGCCATCCTCGAAGCCTGTTTCACCACCCATTACATTCAATTCTCTAGCCGAAGGCGTTTGCGACGCCCGTACCGCCTGGAGTCGATGTAAGAAGCGCATGAAGCTACCAAAAAAAAGGCCACCCGAAGGTG
>JABBBA010000427.1:1148-3564 GCA_018607685.1 K189A clade bacterium
CCCGAAGGTAGCCTTTTACTGCTAGATCGCTGGATTCAGCAATTAACGGCTGTAACGAATCTCAAAGGCAACGGTTTCCGGTGCACCCCAGCCCTGGAAACCTGCTGTAGGTCCACCAAGGAATAACGCTTGCTCCTTGAATTCCTCATCACCAATATTCTTACCATATAGTGAGAAGCTCAATTCATCGCCATTATTGAGGTTCATGAAGTAACCGATTTGCGCGTCCCATTGCCCATAGTTACCTTCATACAAGCGATTGTCCGGACCCGCACCCGTATTCACGAGCAGGAATTCACCGACATACTTATAACCAACGTTGGCCGTTAGTGAGCCTGGTCCAACCTGACCGTTGTATGCCATTGAAACCGCCCAGCTGTATTCCGGCTGGCGGGAGTCATCGCCGCCGCCAAGTGCTCGCTGTGTGCCACTCGGATCGCCGGACAAGAAACAGCCATCGACCACGTCACAGGGAAGCGTGAACTCGCCATTGTCCGCATCGACGGTGCCACCGTTGACGATCAAACTGACATTCTCATTGATGTTCCAGGCTGTCTCGATTTCCCAACCGGTTGTTTCGCTGGTTCCACCATTATTAATAATAGTGTTGGTACCAGGAATCTCACCCGCGGGTAGCGTAATGATAGAGATAAACTGACCGTCCTCTCGATCTAACTCGTAGTAAGCCACGTTAACCGTGAGCGCACCGTCCAACCAATCAGACTTCAAGCCAATTTCGATCTGTTCCGCTGACTCAGGCTTGTAAGGAGCTGTGGCGGCGTTTACAGAGCGAATACTGAAACCGCCAGAGCGGAAGCCTTCACTGTAGTTAGCATAGACGCGCATATTCGGTTGAACCAACCAGTTAGCGGATGCGGTCGAAATCGTATCCTGCCAATCATCCGAAACAGTGTAGCTGTTACCCGGGATATTTGGCCTGCCGGTAAAGTCATGAGGATCCTGCCCAGGCGCATCGAATGTGCCGTCTGAATGGTTGAAATACTCATTTCTTCCGTCTTTTTCTTCGTCGATTCTTCTTACACCTACCAGAAACTCAAGTGTATCTGTTGGCCGCCAGGTCAAAGAGCCAAAGAAGGCTGTAGATTCAACATCCTCACCTGCATTTTGGGTACTGCGATCATTCGGGAACTGGCAGAATGAATCGCCGAGGCCAGGATTCGCTCTTATCCCGATAGGTATCGCCGCACAAGGTACACCTGCGGGTATACCTAACGCGGCCGCTGGCAGCTGAACGATGTTATTCGTGAACTGAACATAATCAAGCTCAGAGTCGAAGTAGCTATAACCCACCATGAAATCAATGTCTTCCGTAATTGAACCACTCAAGCGCAATTCCTGCGAGAAATAGTCGAAGTCCTGGTTTCGTTGCGGGTGCAGCTGAACGATCGGCCAGTTTGAACTACCGATAAAAGTTCCATCAAAATCTGATGCTGTCTCGTCTGTGCCGGAATTGTCCGCCGTAATCGACGTCAGCGTTAGACTGTCAGTGATATCCCAGACCACACGCAGTGCAATCTGATCGACTTCATAGCTCGTAGGCGTTTCTTTGTCCGCTAACGTCTCGAACCGATTGTCACCGTCATGTAAAGAGTCCTGCGGTGTGATTTCAGTTTCATCATCGATTCGATCGTAGGTTAGAATTGCATCGATGCGGTCGTTAGGCGCCCAACGTAGAGCAACGGTCTGGGATGCGAAATCGATATCACCCTGCTCGCCGCCAATGGTCTTGTTGTCGTAGAAACCATCCTGCTCTCGAGTAATCGCACCGATTTTCAACGCCAGCGTGTCATCAATGAGCGGGATGTTAACCCTCGCTTTGAGTGTTTGAGCGTTGTAGTTACCAACGGTGGCACTGGTGGCGAACCCAAAATCATTGAACTGTGGCCTTACCCGATTGACAACGATATTACCGCCGATCGTGTTTCTTCCAAACAATACACCCTGCGGGCCACGGTTAATTTCAATGCTTTCCACATCAAACACGTCGATCAATGCGCCGGTGCTGGAACCCATCTGAACGTCATCAACGATGACCGCAACCTGGGGGCTCTGTGTTTTTTCACTTCCCGGATAACCAACACCACGGATATAGATGGTGCTGTTACCAGGTCCGGCAGCGTTCATTCCAATGTAGACATTGGGCGCAAGACCATCAAAGTCACGCAGAGTATTAGGTTTTAACTGTTCGATTCTTTGTTCGCCGAAAACGGTTACCGACAATGGTACGTCTTGAACCGATTCGTTTTTGCGACGAGATGTGACCACCATTTCTTCCATTACTTTCGCGGTTTCTTCCGCCGAAACAAAAAGTGGTGTTGTTATAGAGACCGTTGCAATAACGGAACTCAATAGGATCTTTTCGAATTTCATTTACTTCCCCCTGTGGTACCAAAAG
>JABBBA010000102.1 GCA_018607685.1 K189A clade bacterium
TTCTTCAGCAAAAGGTAAAGGAATCATGCTAATTCAACAGTTGCGGGACGGTTCAGATGGGATCCTGGCAAAAGTCATTATTGGGCTAATCATTATTGTGTTTGGGTTATTTGGGTTTGGTTCTATCACCACATTCCTCGCGCCTGTTCCCAAGGTTGCAACGGTGAATGGAGAGGAAGTCACGCAGCAGGCTATGGAGGTTGCGGTCGAACGCAATCGTCGCCTTTCACAGGCGAGGGGTATTCCTCTGGACCAGATTGATGAAGACGAGTTACGTGAAAATGTGTTGAGAGGCCTAATATCACGGGAAGTCCTTTCTCAAGCTACTGACGAGTTTGATCTCTATTACAGTGATGCGCTGATTGATAAAGAAATCATCGAGAGTGAAGTTTTCCAGGTGAATGGCGTGTTTGACGCGAATCAGTTCCAGAATGTGATCAGGAGTGCAGGGTATACGCCTCTCGTTTATCGCGATGAGATGCGTACTGACAGCTTGTTCAATCAGATGTTGACGGGTATTCGTCAGTCGGCCTTTGTGACCGAGACTGAAAGTAAACGTTACAGTTCACTTCTGAGCCAGACCAGGGACCTTGCCTACCTGCAGATTAGGGTCGATGAATTGATCGACGAGGTTTCAGTTTCAGATGAAGAAATTGCAGACTACTATGCCGATCGTTCCGGGGATTTTATCACCGAAGAAACGGTGAACCTTCAGTATGTTGAGCTCAAACATGAACAACTTGCGGCGCAACTCGAGGTCGACGAGGAGGCGCTGGAGCAGTATGTCCAGGATAACATCGGCGACTACTCAACTGATGAGACCCGTCGCGTTGCGCATATTTTGATCGAAACTTCCGATGACATTTCAATGGAAGAAGCCCAAATAGAAGCAAATGCGGTCTATGAGCGAATCAAACAGGGCGAAGATTTCTCTGCACTTGCACGTGAAGAATCTGATGATGTAGGTTCTCGCGATAACGGAGGTGACCTCGGTTCAAATCAGCCGGGCACATTCTTTCCCGAGTTTGAATCGGTTGCCTATGATCTGACATTGAATCAGGTGTCTGAGCCCGTCGAAACCGAAATTGGATATCACATCATTAAAGTATTGGAGATTGATGAAGCTGTTCAACCGACCCTGGCGGACGTCCGTGCTGAGGTCGAGCAACTCTACAGAATGTCTGCGACGGAAGATGAGTTTGTTACGGCTTCTTCTCGCCTGGCGGAATTGCTATTTGAGGCTATCGATCTTGAAACACCAGCGGCTGAATTGGGGCTGGAAGTGCAATCAACGGGTAACCTTTCTCGCGAATCGACGCATTTCCTGATGGCAAACAATGCAGTTGTTACGGCGGCGTTCAGCGCGGATGTCCTGATAGACGGGAATAACAGTGACTTGCTGGAACTGACAGATTCACATCATTTAGGGCTTCGCGTAGAGGAGCATGCGCCCAGTATTACCAGGTCCCTTGCCGAGGTCACCGAGGACATTCGTTACATTCTTCAGCGTAGCAAAGCGCAAGCGCTCGCGGGAACTCGGGCGGATTCGATTGTTGAAGCAATCAACGGCGGTTCACTATCCCAGTATGTGGCTGATGAATACGGGTTGGACTGGGTAATGGCGCCGTCACTTTCGCGGTTTACGCGTGATATTGATCCTTTGGTTATGCGAGAGGCATTCAAACTACCCAGACCCATGGATGATCAGGAGTCGCTTGGTACGGCTACGATGCCTAATGGCGATAGTCTGGTGCTGCGGATATCTGAAGTGACCAATCGTCCTTCGACAGAATTGATCGATGCTGAAGTCGCCAGTATCCGAGAGAACCTGGGCTCACAGCTTGGCTTGATGGATTTCCAGGAGTTTGAGGACGCCCTGACAGCGGAAGCGTCGATTCAGCGCGTTAATTAATGAGACGAGTAACGTCGACATAGAGCGTTAGCCGATCGCCGGGATGAATATATTTTGTCACGTTCAAAGCATCGTTCCAGGACCTGATGCTTTGAACGGAAATATTAAACTTGCTGGCGATTACGGATAGGGACTCTCCCTTACGGACCCGATAGTTGAGTTTTCGAACCTGGTTGGTCCGCGACCCAACGGGTTGGGATTTTGCCTGAGTGACGTTGGTTTTCTTAAAGATCTTTAGTTCGGTTCCCGGATGCAACAGACCGGTTGTACCCATGCCATTCCATTTCGCGAGTTCTCGCATACCGACATCGAATTTGCGGGAAATATCCCAGAAGCTGTCGCCTGGCTGGACAACATAGGTGGTGGGTTCACTACCATAACGTGATTGCAGGCTTTGCTGTTTTGCCGCCAACCTGCCGCTTTGGCTCATTGCGTACTCTGCTCCCGGTGCAGCAGCCGGAATCATCAAAGACTCTCCCGCATGGATCAGGTTTCCCTGTATGTCGTTGGCTGACCGGATGGTTTCGACGGTCGTCCGATATCGGTTTGCAATCGCACCCAGGCTTTCGCCATAAGTCACCTTATGCCTTTTCCATGATAGTCGCTCCGTTGGTGGAAGTTCTGATATACGAGCGCGAAAGGTCTCGGCGTTTTCAACGGGAATGATGAGCTCATAAGGTCCATCGGGGTGCGTCGCCCATTGATTGAAGCCGGCATTCAGTGAGTAAATTTCTTTTGAAGAGATGTCGGCCAGTTCAGCAGCCTTATTCAGATCGAGTTGGCCTTCGGTATCTACAACTTCCCAATAGGGTTCGTTTGCGACATCGGGCAGAGTCATATGGTAGCTATCAGGATTGTTAATCAGTTCACTGATAGCAAGAAGCCTGGGAACATAGGTATAGGTTTCACGCAGTACTTTCAGTGACCAGAAATCCACTTCGTCCCTGGGTAGTTTGCTGGCGCGTATCGACTTAAGAACGTTACCCTGGCCGGCATTATAGGCAGCCAGTGCTAACAGCCAATCTTCACCCAGCATATTGTGCAGATAATCGAGATACTCAATCGCCGCATTTGTTGAAGCCCTGACGTCTCGTCTACCGTCATACCACCAGTCAATTTTCAGGTCGTAAACACGGGCGGTACCGGGAATGAACTGCCACAAGCCGGCGGCCCTGCCATGGGAGTAGGCGAATGGGTCATAGGCACTTTCGACAATAGGGAGAAGCGCAAATTCGAGCGGCAAGCCTCGCTTTTCCAGCTCCGTAACAATGTAGTGAAGGTGAGGAGCAGCGCGTTTGGTGACGCGTTCTACATATTCTGGATGATTCACAAACCATTTCAGTTCATCCAGGACCCGTTTTCTATCCACTTCGTGTGATAACTGGAACCCATCGCGCATACGTTGCCATATGTCTGTTTGCGGCGGAGGAGACTCCTCGACGAGGGCAGAGGCTTCTTCCAGAGTTGATTCCAGGCTGAGGGCTCCCAAATCTTGGGTTGAGATATTTATGGCCCCTGTTGGCGGCTCGTGGTTAGGTGCTGAAAGCTCTTCAAGTTTAGCTGATGGGTCTCCATAGACCTCTGATGGCTCTTTATAAGACGCTGATGGCTCCTCATTAGCAGAAGGGTCCTCCGGGATCTTTGCAGAAT